>NZ_CDRRGL010000014.1:0-26020 GCF_977041755.1 Slackia sp. | reverse complement strand
GGACAGTTCTCGAAAAACTGACCCAAAAGAAACGAGGGGAGCTCGCGCTCCCCTCGCAATCGATAAGAATTCGGCGCGAGACGGCTACATCTCAGCTTCCGCATACTTGCGCATCACAAGAGGCGCCGCGATGTAGACCATGATCTGATCGGTGCCCTCGGCGATTTGGAAGCCGCGGCAATCTTGCCAAATCGAAGAAATGCGCTCATGCGTCGTATAGCCTCGACCGCCAAGAATCTGCATGGCATCGCTTGCGACCTCGGTTGCAGCACGCGGCACGTAGCGCTTCATAAGCGCCACAGTCAAGCGTTCATGCACGCCGTGGTCGAATTCCCACGCGGCTTTATAAACCATATGGCGCATATTCGTGAGCTTCACTTCCATGTCGGTCAGCATCTCTTGGACCTGCTGGAAATTCGACACAGGCGTGCCGAATGCGGTGCGCTCGCGCGCCCACTCGACCGCATCGTCCATCGCGGCCTGAGCCTCGCCAAGCGCCGTTGCGCATGCGAAAACGCGGCCGTATTCAAAGAAGCTGAACAATTGGGGGAAGCCCTTTGCCGGCCCTTGCAAACGCCACGACTCGTCAAGCTCGACATTATCGAAACGAATATGGGCGAACGGGAGCATCTCTTGGCCAATCTTGCTCTCGGGAACTGCCTCGACGCCTTTCGCGGTGCGCGGAACCATCCACATGGACAAGGCGGGATGCCCGTTTTCAGCAGGCGCATCCTCGTCGATTGCCGCAACAAGCAGGGCTGGCGCGTATTCGCCGTTATTCACGAACATCTTCTCGCCATTCATGAACAGACGTCCGTCAACGGAGCGAACAGACGTCTTCATGCCCGTTGTATCAGAACCCGAATTCGGCTCGGAAACTGCAAAAGCGAATGCAAGGCGTCCCGTATTCTGATATTCAAGGCGAATGGGGTCGGTTTGCGAAGGACTCGCGAAAGCCTCGAGGATCTGGAGCTGAAGGAAATCGTTTTGGAACGGCAGGGTCGCGCCCGAAACGCGCGACAATTCCTCGAGTACAAGAACCTGCGCGAGCATGTCGTAATGAACATGATTGCGACGATGGATGACGCCAAACCCATTGAAACCGAGGTCGACGAACGCCTTCACGACCTCATCGGGCAAGCCCATATCGCGGCGCCATTGCGCAACCGACTCATTATTAAAGTAATTCTTGCCAAATTCGCGCACTTGCGAAATAAGCACGCGATCGGCATCGCTCAACATGAAATCCATTGCAGCGCCTTCCTATTCGCGCAACCACGACGGATTCTCGTCGCGTCACCCCTTATACATATGTTTCGGAATACGCGCCGCAGCAAGCTCCCCTTGCTTTTCGTTTTGCAAAGCGTGGCGCATTCCATAATGCAATGGCGCGATTATAACCGCCATTTCGCCTTAGCGCATTTTTTGCAGCCAATTTGTACCACAGAAACGTGAAAATGACCCATCTACTATTTTTTTAGCGATGCACTCAATTTACGTTGAAACCTCAATTACACCAACTCAAGCGATACCGAAGCGCCACGAGCGGCCATATTGTAGCAATCACGAGGTGCGAAGCCGACCGAATGGTCGGTTCGGCAGCGGACAGCCAAACTGGCCAAATGCGTGAATCGGTCGACAACGCACCTCGAGTAAAAGCGGGTTTGCCCCGCTTGAAACAACCAGGGGATATGCCACTGGGCGTATATAGGCTTTTAAAAATGAAAGCCGCGACATCAAGGAGGAAACATGGCAGATTACTACGGAACCGACACTGTCGTATCCGAGCTTCGCGAGGACGGATTGCTGATCATCCGCATCAACCGTCCCGAGGTCGCCAATGCGCTGAACGGCGCAACTTCCGATGCTATGGAAAACATCATGAACCACGCCGAGAAGGACAAGGCTGTGCGCGCCATCATCGTGACGGGCACCGGCAAGGTCTTCTGCGCCGGCGAGGACCTCTCCGAGCTCTCTGAGGGCGGCGAGTGCCAGACCGTTACCGAGCACGGCTTCGGCGGCATCACGGCTCGTCTGTGCTCCAAGCCCATCATCGCGGCATGCAACGGCTCCGCTGCTGGCGGCGGCATGGAAATCGCCCTTTCCTGCGACATGGTTGTCGCTGCCGAGAACGCCAAGTTCGGCTGCACCGAGGTCGGCCTGGGCATCATCGCTTCCACGGGCGGCATCGTTCGCCTCGCTCGCGACATCAACCGCAAGGACTGCATGGAACTTCTGCTCACCGGCAAGAAGATCAAGGCTCCTCAGGCGAAGGAGCTTGGCCTGATCAACTACGTCGTTCCGGCCGAAGAGGTCATGGACAAGGCTATCGAGCTGGCCGAGCAGGTTTTGAAGAACGCTCCTCTGGCTCTGAAGTGGACCAAGTACCTGGTTCATGCCGCCGACCAGATGTCCGAGGAAGACGCGATGCGCTACTGCGACGGTGCTTATCGCTTCCTCGAGAAGACCGAAGACGGCATCGAGGGCCCGCTGGCCTTCACCGAGAAGCGCACCCCCAACTGGGTTGGCCGCTAATTCGAGCGAACTTTCAGCTTCTTCCCTGCGCCCGCACGGCTTCCTTAAGCGTGCGGGCGCTCCCCTTCGCTACATTCGGCCACTCCTTGGCGCGAAAGCGTCGGCCGAATCATATTGAGAGCGAGCGCTTACCTTTCGCTTTCAGCTTGTCGAAAAGAGACGCGTTATGCGTCTCTTTTCGTTTATATGGCACGCCTAAAATGAGCCCACGAAATAAAACGCTCCCCTTGGGCACCGGAATCCGCTTCGGTCAAGTCCTGCTCGCTGCGAACAGCACATTAAATGCTGTTCTACTCGTGCGGAATCTATCGGATTCAGGTGCCCAAGGGGAGCGTCCAAAGAATGCTAATCGTTTGAGAAGGCTTGCCTTGTTGATAAGCCCGTCCAAGGCCGTCTGCGTTCAAGCTTGTTCTTCAGTTTGATATTGAACGCAGCCAGACGGGCGCATAACGAAACCATAAGGTGAAGCGGTACGGTAGCCCGACATGGTTTTAAATGGGCTAACCCGCAAGACGAGCCGAACGAATCAACCTATTCGCGAGCTTCCAATTCGTCGATAACTTCTTGGAAATCGGGTGGCAGCGTATCTTCAAACTCCATACGCTCGCCCGTAATGGGATGAGTGAACGCAAGGCGGTACGAATGAAGGAACTGTCGGTCGAGGCCGAGATTCTCCTTCTTCTTCCAGCCATACACCGGATCTCCCACGCACGGATGCTTGATGTATTCCATATGCACGCGAATCTGATGCGTGCGGCCCGTAAAGAGCTTGCAATCGATGAGCGTGAAACCGTCGTCGTTTTTGCCGGGTTCGAAGCGACGCTTGACCGTAAACGTCGTAATGGACGGACGGGCGTCTTCACGATCGGAAACCTCCATGCGAAGCCGGTCGCGGCCGCCACGCGCGATAGGAGCGTCGACGATGCCAGTATCGAGAGGAATCCACCCCTGCACGAGCGCCAGATAATGGCGATCGACGTCTTTCAGTCGAATATCCTCCATGAGAGCAAGGCCCACTTCGTTCGTTTTCGCACACAACATAAGGCCGCTCGTGTCACGATCAAGGCGATGGACGATGCCGAGGCGGTCTTGCTCGCCCTGCACGTCGCAGAGGTTTTCCTTGCCACAGTGCGCGATAAGCGCATTCACGAGCGTGTCGCCGTAATGGCCCTCCGCAGGATGGCACACCAGTCCCGCCTGTTTCGAGATAACGAGCAGGTAGTCATCTTCATAGCGAATGTCGAGCGGAATATCGGCCGCAACGAGCTCGGGCGCATGCGGGTCTTCATACGTCTCGTATTCAAGCACATCGCCCGCGCAAACCGACGCGCTCTTGCGCGGCAGCTTGCCGTTGAGCGCGCAATAGCCGTCGGCGATGCATTTCGCGGCGGCGCTGCGCGTGGGATACAGCCCTTGAGAAGCCATGTAAGCATCAAGGCGCATGCCCTCACACTCTTTGGGCACCACATTGCTCGCATAGCTAGACATGGGCGTCCTCCTTGCGCGTCACGAGCAAATACCCTATAACAAGCAATACGAAACCGCAGGTCACGCCAATATCGGCAACATTGAATACCGGGAAGTCGATGAACGTGAGATCGATGAAGTCGACAACGTAGAGCTGACTGAAGCGGTCGATAGCATTGCCCAAGCCGCCCGAACACACCATGGCGAGCGCAATCGTTTCAAGGGCGCTTGGCGCATGGCCGGCGAGTTTTTCCCAGAATGCGAACACGAGCACGATGAGCACGCACGTGATGCTCGAAGTGATGCCCAAAGCAAACGTCGAATCGCCAAACATGCCCCATGCGGCGCCCGTATTATGCACGAGCGTGAAGCGGAACAGGCCGCAGTTGGCCCCCGCCTGTCCAAGCTCATAGGCACCTTCGAAGTACGCCTTCGTAAGGCGATCGAGCACCAGCCAGACAAGGACAACCACTGTGAAAAGCGCAGCTGCCCTCATTTTAGAATTCTTCGATGTCACGATATCGGTAGTCACGTGGACCTTTCTTCAAAAAGCGGAGCGGGCCGAAAGGTCACTCCCCCGGCCCGCCTTACAAGTCGCGACGCACGAGCGCGCCAAACCCCAGGTCGGCTTTTCAGCGCGCCCAGGGTTCGATGGCTCGCGATTCGCGAAAATGCGAATGCTTACGCGAGTTGGTCGAGAACATCGCCGCAGCGCTTGCACACTTCAGCGTGGTTCGCGTTGCCGCCCAGCTCACGATGGTTCCAGCAGCGCGGGCACTTCGGCTCGCTGGTTGCGGAAACCTCGACCTGCGCCTCTTCGACATCGCCTGCGACAACGTCGACGTGGCTCACGATGAAGAGTTCTTCGAGGTCGGCCGCATCATACGCGCCAAGCACGTCGGCGACAGCCTGGGAAACCGTAATCTTCAGCACGGCTTCCTGGCTCTTGCCAACGGTTTTCGCGTTGCGCGCTTCCTCGATGGCCTTCGTCACGGCGTCGCGAACCTCAAGCAGGCACGCGAAATTCGCCATAACGGCCTCGGCGGCCTCGCCCTGGGGCAGCGCCGGAGTGAAATCGGCGGCCTCGGGCCAACCGGCCAGCTGCACGCTCACGGGACGACCCTCGCGGTTGCGCTCGGTCTCGGGATAATGCTCCCACACCTCGTCGCAGGTGAACGACAGAATCGGACTCATGACGCGCACGAGCACCTCAAGGATGTTCATGAGCACGGTTTGAGCCGAGCGGCGCGCCACCGAACCAGGTGCCTCGGCATACAGGCGGTCTTTCACGACGTCCATATACACCGACGACAAATCGCCGACGACGTAGTCGTAGAGCGCACGGAATACCTGGTGGAAGTGATACTCGTTGTAGCCGCGCTCCACGTCGTCGAGCAGCTTCTTCAGGCGCAGCATCGCCCACACGTCAACGGGACGCATCTCGTCGAGCGAAACGGCGTCGCGCTTGAAATCGAAACCGTCGAGGTTGCCGAGCAAGAAGCGGAACGTGTTGCGGAAACGACGGTAGGCATCGGAAGTGCGCTGCAGAATGTTATCGCCGATGGAAACGTCGACTGAGTAGTCGGTGGACGCGACCCACAGGCGCAGCACGTCGGCGCCGTACTTGTCGATGACTTCCTGGGGAGCGATGCCGTTGCCCTTGGACTTCGACATCTTCTCGCCGTTTTCGTCAACGGTGAAGCCGCAGCACATGACGCTCTTGTAGGGCGATTGGCCAAACGCGCCCGTGCCCAACAGAAGCGAGCTCTGGAACCAACCGCGATGCTGGTCGGAGCCTTCGAGGTACATATCGGCAGGCCAACGAAGGTGATCGGCCTCGGCGCGGTGCTTCAGCACGCCCACGTGCGACACGCCCGACTCCCACCATACGTCAAGGATATCTTTCTCGGGCACAACGTCGGTGCAGCCGCACTTCGGGCAGCACGTACCCTCGGGCAGGTATTCCTTGGGCTCCTTCGTGAACCATGCGTCGGCGCCTTCAGTGTTGAACAGGTCGATAACCGCGTCGAAGGTCTCTTCGGTCGCAACGGTCTCGCCGCAGCTCGCGCACTTGAACACAGGAATCGGCACGCCCCAGCTGCGCTGGCGCGAGATGCACCAGTCGGGACGATCGGCAACCATGGCGCCAATGCGGTTCACGCCCCACTCGGGGATGAACTCCACGTGGTTGTGGATCTGGTCGAGCGCAGCCTCGCGCAGACCCGTATTGTCCATAGAGACGAACCACTGGTCAGTCGCGCGGAAAATAACGGGCTCATGGCAACGCCAGCAATGCGGGTAGCTGTGCACAATGTCGACATGAGCGACGAGCGTGCCCTGCTCGCGCAGCCACTCGATAATCTTCGGGTTGGCCTCGTCGGTGGTAAGGCCCGCCCATTGCGGCACGTAATCGGTGAAGCGGCCGTCGTCGTCAATCGGCATGATGGTGTCGACGCCGAACTTCATGCCAACCTTGTAGTCGTCGACGCCATGGCCGGGAGCCGTGTGAACGGCGCCAGTGCCCGCGTCGAGGGTGACATGCTCGCCCCAGATGATGCGGCCCGTGTTCTCGTGCAGAACGGGGCAGATATACGTGATGTCGCCGAACTGGTCGCCCTTCATGGTGACGGGCTCGCCATTCGCCTCAACGATACGATAGCTCTCCCAGCCAGCGACCTTGGCGACAGCCTCGACCATGTCCTTCGCGAACATCATGAACTTGCCGTCGGCCTCGACGAAGCAGTAATCAATGTCGGGACCCAGCGACACAGCGGTGTTCGAAGGCAGCGTCCACGGCGTGGTCGTCCAAATAAGCACGTAGGCGCGCTCGAGCTCGACGCCGGCCTCGGCGAAAGCAGCCGGAATGTTGTTGAGCTTGAAATTCACGTAAATCGAAGGCGACGTCTCGTCGGCATATTCGATTTCGGCCTCGGCGAGTGCGGTGTGACAATGCGAGCACCAATGAATGGGCTTGCGGCCGCGGTACACGGCGCCATTGAGGTAAAGCTTCTTGAACACTTCGACGTTCGCGCTCTCGAAGTTCGGCTGGAACGTGAGGTACGGATGCTCCCAATCGCCATTCACGCCCAGGCGCTTGAAGTCGTTGCGCTGCACGTCGACGAACTTTTCTGCCCACTCGCGGCACAGACGGCGCACCGTCGCCTGAGGCAGCTCGCGCATTTTCTCGGTGCCGAGCTTCTTTTCGACCTCATGCTCAATCGGCTGGCCGTGGCAATCCCAACCAGGAATATACGGCGTGAAATAGCCGCGCTGCGCGTGCGACTTAATCACGAAGTCTTTCAGAATCTTGTTGAAAGCATGGCCGATGTGAATCGGGCCATTCGCATACGGAGGGCCATCATGCAAGATGAAGGGCTCGCCATCTTTGTTCTTCTCGAGAATGCGATGATAGATGTCCTCTTCGGCCCACTTCTCCAGGCGCTTCGGCTCGTTCTGCGGAAGGTTCGCCCTCATGGAGAAGTCGGTCTTCGGCAGATTCATCGACTGCTTGTAATCGTTTCCCATCGTGTACTCCGATTCCTTTCTTCTGTGCGTGTTCCAAGCGCCGAATCGCGCTTGGGGCAGTACGGTTCACGCAAGGCCACCACGGCCTTCGCGCAAGTTTTCAGAGTATAAAACATCGCAGCGCCAACGCCTACGGCAACGGGCACATTCTATGAGGTTCACACGCCGCACGGGCATTCGCACGCGTGACGCACGGGCCGTTCGCATCCCAAACGTCGCAGCGCCCGCCCCGAACCCTGTTCCCTCTTCGCAACGAAGCGCATTACTCCCGCGTAAGCTTTTATCGCCACCGGTCGCAGCACGCTCCCGCATGCTGCTCCATGTAGTTTTCTGCGGAAACACGCGTTCGAAAACAATAAAAATGGCCTTTGTCAAAACATCTTGACACCTACCGCTATACTTTTTCTATTCCGCGGTTTGAGAGCGGAGCGCCGCGTGTGCGCGGCCACAACGACGGGAGCACTTATGAGCTATCAAATTGTCACCGACTCAGCATGCAATCTTACCGAAGAGACGATCGACGCATTCGGGCTCGAGATTCTACCCCTAACCTTCATGGTCGACGGCGTGCAGCACCGCAGCTACCTCAAGGGCGAGAAAACCGACTTGCGCCAGTTCTACACGATGATGCGCGAAGGGAAGGTCATCACCACCTCCCTTCCCAACATGCAAGAAACCGAAACCACGCTGCGCCGCGTGCTCGATACAGGCCACGACGTGCTCTACCTGGGGTTCTCGAGCGCACTTTCAGGCACCTATGAAGCCACGAAGCTGCTGATGAAGCAACTTGCCGGGGAATATCCCGATCGCACGCTCTGCGCAGTCGAAACATTCGCGGCATCGGGCGGCGAAGGCATGCTCGTATATTTGGCCTGCAAGAAAAAGGAAGCGGGCGCATCGCTTGAAGAAGTTGCCGATTTCGTGCGCGAAACGCGCGACCACCTGTGCCACTGGTTCACCGTCGATGATTTGATGTTCCTGTTCCGCGGCGGACGCGTAAGCCGCACGAGCGCATGGGCGGGAACGCTGCTCAACATCAAGCCCGTGATGCATGTCGACAACGAAGGACGCCTTGTTCCCGTGGAAAAGGCGCGCGGACGTCGTAAGGCAATCAAGGCGCTCGTCGACCATATGGAGCAAACGGCGATTGACCCGGCGAACCAAACGATTTTCATCACCCACGGCGACTGCATCGAAGACGTCGTGCTGCTAGAAAGCGAAATCAAGAAACGCCTCGGCTGCACCGAGTTCGTCGTGAACTACGTCGACCCCGTTATCGGCGCACATTCCGGACCGGGAACGCTTGCGCTGTTCTTCGTCGGCGAGCATAAATAGCACCTCAAAGCGCCTTCGGGCGCTTTTTTATTGCCCGTTGGTGGCGTTTCTGCGCCTGCGCGCCCGCCAACGACACAGCTCGCTACCGTTCGCTTCGCTCACTATGCGCTCGCCTGGCTTCGCTTCATTTTTGAATGAAAAACAAGTTTGAACTCAGACGACCTCTGGCGGACGCATAGCGAAGCCCACAGGGCGGAGCGGTAGCCAGCCGTGGTCGTGCGCAAGCCCTCCGCGCGCCGAGCGCTCCGCCATGCGTCGCGAAAAACGTTCGAGCCGCGCAATGCAAAGCGGCGGCCTTCGAGCATATGCCCCAAGGTCGCCGCTTCTCCCTCCCTGAATTCAGTTCGTAGGTCTTCCCTATTTCAGCTCGATAGAATCGGACCCGTTGATGACGATTTCCGCATCGAAGAACGCCTTCAGCGCGTCGATGGAAAGCTTCACGTCGCACGCGGCGCAGGTCTCATAGCTCGAATGCATCGCGAGTTGCGGCAAGCCCACGTCAACGCCATGCATGCTCACCTGAGTGTTCGACAAGTTACCCAAAGTGGAGCCGCCCGCCATATCGCTTCGGTTGGCGAACGTTTGCACGGGCACGCCTGCCGCCTCGCATACCGAAAGGAACGCGGCACGCGAAAACGCGTCGGTGCAGTATTTTTGGTTCGCGGCCTCCTTGACCACCATGCCGCCGCCAAGAACGGAACGGTTTTCCGCATCGGCCACTTCGGGTCGATGCGGATGCAAAGCATGAGCGTTATCGCAGCTCACAAGCATCGATTTCGCAACGGCGCAGTGATAATCTTCCCACGAGAAGCCAAGCGCGGCATTCGTGCGCTCAAGCGTATCGCGCAGCACCGTGGACATAGCGCCCTGCTTAGTATTCGATCCAACCTCTTCGTTGTCGAAACAGCAATACACCGATACGTCGCGGTCGTTTTCCGCAGCTAAAAACGCCTCAAGCGAAACAAAGGCGCACGCCAAATCATCGAGTTTGGGTGCTGAAAGGAATTCTTCGGCCGCGCCCCACAGCTGGGGCTTTTGGCGATTCACCAAGAACATATCGCGAGAAATTACCTGGTCAGCAGAAACTCCCAGCTCAGAAGCAACGTATTCATCAAGCGCACCGCGCGTGAGCGCACCAGCCGAAAACAGCGGCATAAGGTCGGTCTGACGGTTCGGAGAGAACTTCTCGTTCACGGAGCGATCCATATGAATCGCCAAACTCGGAATGAGCGCAACGTCGCGGGCCGAATCGTACAACCTGCTTTCGATGCGCCCGCCTTCGCGCACGAGCACACGGCCCGCCAAACCAAGCGGCTTATCAAACCACGTGTAGTCGATAGCGCCGCCGTACACCTCGGTATTCAGGCGCATATACTCGCCCGGACCCTCGAGCTCGCTTTGTGCCTTGAGCTTGAACGTCGGCGAGTCGCCATGCGCGGCGGTGATTTGAAAATGGTAATTGTCGAGCTGCTCGCCCACCTTGAACGCGACGACCGTTGAGCCATTGCGCGTCGTGAAATACTTCCCGCCGCGCTCAACGCTCCACGCTTCGCCTTCAGGAAGGAACGTGAATCCCGCGTTCTTCAATCGGCCGGAAATCTCGGCCGTCGTATGGAACATGCTTGGGCACTTCTCGATGAATGCAGAGAGCTCCAAAGCCGCTTTGCGCGCCTCAGCGGACATGGCGCTCTCGTTATTGGTATTCAGCATTGGTTATCCTTCTTCCAAAATCGCTCTGGCTAATCGGCCTTCTCGACGTACGACGAATTGCCGCCCTCGGCGCTCATTGATGCGCCCGCGCTCGTCGTTTCACCCGTAAGCACGCGGCTCGAAACCACGTTGCCGGGGGCAACGAGCAAGGCGCCCACCGAGCCGACCTCGGGTGTATCGACATACAACGTATGGTTAATCATTTGGCTTTGCGAAAAACGCTCGTCGGTTCGCACGGTAATCACCACATCGGCACCATCGATCGCCGCCATGGGACGAACATCGTGCGTGAGCACGACAACAACGTCGACGCCAGCATTGCGGAAATGTTCGATGACGTCGCCGACGCGGGCAACGAGCTCTTCGTCAATAGAATCGGCGTCGACATCGGCGAGCAGTTCGGCCACATTCGCGTACGCGCTCTTCGTGGAAACCTTCGCGCTCGAGCCCACTGACGATGTGCGGGACTCGCGCGACGTCGTAATGGTGGTTTTCGTGGTCGTGGCCGCCTTCGGCAAATCAAGCGCGGCGAGCTCGTCATCGGTAATGCTCACAACGCCATAGGTATGGCCGCCCTTCATGATGATACGACCGAATTGGTACTGCTCCAAATCGCTCACATCGAGCCCGAGAACCGTCGCCTTCTTCGCCTCGTAGATTTCCTTCGCTTCGTCCATCGTCATGGGGTCATTCGCAGTGTCGGAAGCCGAACCAGACGTCGAGGCCGATGCGCCCGTCGATTCCGAAGCCTTCGCCGAACCTGAAACGCTCTCCTCGGTTTCGGAATCGAGGCCCAAAGCCATTTTCACGAAGCCTTTGACAGACCGCTCGTCCGATTCGCCTTTCGCGCTCGACGCGCCCTCTTCGGCACCTTCGTCCGATTTGGCGCTTTCGCCAATACGAGCCGATTCGTTGGAGCCCAGCGCATTGTCGGTCGCCAGAGAAGACTCGGCAGAAGCTGAAGACTCAACCGTGCCCTCATACAAAATCACGCCATACCCCGACATGTTGCCCGCGATGTCGTCGATGCCCGTAGAGGCATAGTTCAAATTATGCCCAGCAGAAATATACGTTGTAAGCGCTATGAAGCCGGCGGCAACAAGAAACCCGAACACGGCAAGCGCTATGCCTTCACGCACGCCATGACGCACGGTGTCTTTCGTATTTGACTTCGCGTCAACCAAATGGGCCGCTTCGGGAGAGCAAATCATCTCCTCCAGAGAAAGCTCACCACTGTTGGCTTTTTCGCGCGCCTTCTGGGAAATGGCAGGGTCCCACAGCACAACAGGTTCGGGAGCAGGAACTTCCTCAAGCGCAGCCTGCGACCCCGGCACAGCCCGCGCCGCACGAATCGCAGCCTCAGCATGGGCGAGCTCAATGGACTCGGGAGTTGGAACCGTATCTTCTTCCCCTGTTTTGCCTGCCAAGTCTTCCGCAAGCTTTTGCTCGTCATCGGGTTTCGAACTCACAAGCAGCACCATGGCAACGATGCACGCAAAGCCAACAAGGTCAACGAGCTCGAAACGCGTCCCAAGCAGCGTGACCGTGAAAATAGTAGCAGCTACAGGTTCGACCGCGGCGATCATCGATGCCTTCACCGCGCCGATATCGGCAATGGCCTGCATATAGATCCACGCGGCGATGACCGTGCCAACCACGATAATCGCAGCCATACCCAAAATCACTTCAGTATTCACGTCGACGGAAACCGTCCAGGGCTGCTCGATGAAGCACATGGAAACGCCCGCCACGAACATCGAGAAACCCATGGTGACCAGGCTGCCATAGCGGCCAATAAGCTTAACGGGGATGATGTTGTATGCAGCAAGGCCCACGGCCGAAAGCAGGCCCCACACAAGGCCGGGCAACGGCATAGCCAAACTCGAAATGTCGCCATTCGTTGCAATGAGCACGACGCCGACAAACGTGAGAATGAGGCCGAACACCTCACGTTTTCGTGGTAGGCGATGGCTTGCCCGACAGCTGTAGCCCATAACCAAGGCCAAGCCCACCATCGAAAGCACGGTCGTAGTGCCCGAATCGGTGTAGCTGATGGACGTGAGGTACGTGAACTGGCAAAACACCGTGCCGAAAAGGCCATTGACTGCGAATGCAACCCACGCGCGCTTGTTTTTGGCGGCTTCGAGAAAGCGCTCGCGATCGATGATGGCCGCAAGAATCAGGAACACGACGCCCGAAATCATGCATCGCACCGACGTGACCCACGCCGGCGAGAGATGCTGCGTCTCAAAAAGGAATTCTGCGCATGTGCCAGAAAAAGCCCAGCTCACGCCTCCAATAAGAGCGAAAAGCACGCCGCGTGCGAAATGCGGCCGCGATTTCTGCATGTAACATCCCCCTTTAGCACGCAAGCCGCGCACGGGCGGCTAGACGTTCAAAATTTCTCGCAAGAAGCGACCCGTGTGGCTTTCGGGAACCTTCGCAACCTGCTCGGGCGTACCCGTGGCCACAATGGTACCACCGCGCGAGCCTCCTTCGGGTCCGAGGTCAATCAATCGGTCGGCGGTCTTAATAACGTCAAGATTATGCTCAATGACAAGCACCGTATTCCCCGCATCGACAAGACGTTGCAAAACATCAAGAAGCTGCCGCACATCTTCCATATGCAGGCCCGTGGTGGGCTCGTCGAGAACGTAGAACGTTTTACCCGTTTGACGACGCTGCAACTCGCTCGCGAGCTTCACGCGCTGAGCCTCGCCGCCCGAAAGCGTGGTGGCAGGTTGGCCCAATCGAATGTAGCCCAAACCCACATCGTGCAGCGTTTGGAGCTTACGCGCCAAGCCCGGCAAGTTCTTGAAAAACTCGAGCGCCTCGTCGACCGTCATATCGAGCACGTCGTACACGTTTTTGCCGCGGTATGTCACCTGCAAGGTCTCGCGGTTATAGCGCATGCCGCCGCACACCTCGCACGGCACATAAACATCGGGCAAGAAGTGCATCTCGATTTTGATTTGGCCATCACCTTTGCACGCCTCGCAGCGGCCACCGCTCACATTGAAGCTGAAGCGGCCAGGCGCATAGCCGCGCGCCTTCGCCTCCTGCGTGCTCGCAAACAGCGCACGAATGTCATCCCACAAGCCGATATACGTCGCGGGATTCGAACGCGGCGTGCGACCGATAGGGCTTTGGTCGATATCGACAATCTTATCAAGCGCCTCGTAGCCCGTGAGCTTGCGGTATTCGCCCGTGCGATGGTGCGCGTGATTGATGCGATTCGCGAGCGCAGGCGCAAGCGTGTCGGTGATAAGCGAGCTTTTGCCCGACCCCGAAACGCCCGTGACCACGGTAAGCGTGCCAAGTTCAACGGAAATGGACACGTTCTTCAGATTGTTCTCGCAAGCACCGGTGAGTTTGATGGCGCCTCGTTTGGGCTTGCGGCGAACCTCAGGCACCTCGATGCGGCGGCGGCCCGAAAGGTAGTCGGCCGTGAAGCTCCCCTCGGCGCTCGCCACTTCATCGGGCGTGCCCGCGGCAACCACATGGCCGCCCTTCTCGCCCGCACCAGGGCCCATATCGATAACATAGTCGGCGTGGCGAATGGTATCTTCGTCATGCTCCACGACGATAACCGTGTTACCCAAATCGCGCAGGCGTTCAAGCGTGGCGATAAGGCGCTCGTTGTCGCGCTGATGCAGGCCGATGGACGGCTCGTCCAGAATGTACAACACGCCCATGAGACCAGCACCAATCTGCGTGGCCAGGCGAATGCGCTGAGCCTCACCTCCTGAAAGCGATGCCGTGCCACGTTCAAGCGTCAAATAATCAAGACCCACATCGACCAAGAACTGCAGGCGCGCACGCACCTCTTTCACGATAGCCGCGGCGATGAACGCCTGGCGCTCGTCGAGTTGCAGATTGCTGAAGAACTCCAGCGCATCGGCGGCCGACATATCGCACACTTCGTGGATATTCTTGCCGCCAACAGTCACGGCGAGAATCTCGGGCTTCAGGCGCTTTCCGCCGCATGACGCGCATGGAATGGTAGCGAAATACTTCTCGTATTTTTCGCGCTGGGAATCGCTCGTCGAGTCTTTATAACGGCCCATAACCGCTTCGCAGGCGCCTTCCCAATCGATGCTCCAGCCCGTTTCGCGGCCATCGACGGTCACGTAGTCGACGAAAACCTTTTCGCTCTTAAGGCCATACAACAGCACGTCGCGCGTTTTCTTCTTCAAATCTTCCCACGGGGTTGCAGGGTCTTCGCCCATATGCCTGCATACTGCGCGAAGAACCTGGGGGTAATAATTGCCCGTTGCGAACGGCGCAATGCAGCCCTCGTTCAGCGACAGCGACGGGTCGGGAATGAGCAGGCTTGGATCGACTTCCTCGCGGCTGCCGAGGCCCGCGCAATCGGGGCAGGCGCCATAGGGGGCATTAAAACTGAAGTCGCGCGGCTGCAGCTCGTCCATCGAATGGCCATGCTCGGGACACGCAAGAGCAAGCGAATAGAAATGGTCACCCGGCCATACCGTCGTGAAGCCCGGAGTCGATTTCTGCCCGTCGGCTTCTTGGGCCTCTTCATCAACCAGATGGCACACCACGCGACCGTCGGAAAGCTTCGTCGCCGTTTCAACCGATTCGGCAATGCGGCTCGTCGCAGACGCCTTCAACACCACGCGATCGACCACGACGTCGATCGTGTGCTTGAACTTCTTGTCGAGTTTGACGGGCTCGCCTTCCAAACGCTGCACCACGCCGTCGATACGCACGCGCGAGAAGCCTTCTTTTTGCAGGTCAGAAAGAATTTTCGTGTGCTCACCCTTGCGCCCTACCACGACGGGCGCCAAGATGAGCGCTTTTTTACCTTCGCCGAGCGCAAGAATCTCGTCGGTCACTTGGTCGGTGGTGCGAGCCTTGATTTCGCGCCCACATTCAGGACAATGCGGCGTGCCCACGCGAGCGAACAGAAGGCGCAGGTAGTCGTAGATTTCCGTCGTAGTGCCAACCGTTGAACGCGGATTTTTCGACGTGGTTTTCTGGTCAATCGCCACCGCAGGAGAGAGGCCATCGATTGAGTCAAGGTCGGGCTTGTTCATTTGCCCCAAAAATTGGCGAGCATAGGCGGAAAGGCTTTCCACATAGCGGCGCTGGCCCTCGGCGTAGATGGTGTCGAACGCGAGCGACGACTTGCCCGAGCCCGACAGGCCCGTAATAACCACGAGCTTATCGCGAGGGATGGTAACGTCGACGTTTTTCAGGTTATGCTCACGCGCGCCCTTGATGACGATGGAATCGCTGGCCACGATCTCGACCTTTCTGCCAAGTATTTGCAACCGCGCCATAATAGCAGAAATAGAACATCCATTCGCTCTTCTTCATAAAGCGCCCCACGATTTCGCCATGGATCGCGCGGCAAGAAGGACGCATTAGTAGCTACCTTTTTCCTTGAGGTGCCCTACATGCCCGGTTTCACCAAACCGCTTTCATAGGCGGCAACTACGAGCTGGGCTCGATCATGAGCGTCGAGCTTCACCATAATACGACCTACATGCGTGCGAACCGTTGCGGGAGAAATCACCAATTCAGCAGCGATTTCATCATTGGACATGCCCTTGCCGACCATGGTGAGAATCTCGCGCTCTCGATCGGTAAGATCAGAGATGCGCGTGCCATCGAAGCGCGCCTTGCTGCGCGACGCAGCGTAGGTTTCGACCAAACGGCGCGTAATCGACGGCTGAATGAGTGCATTGCCCTCATGCACAACGCGAATGGCCTGCGCCAAATCGTCGGGATCGACGTCTTTCAGCAAGAAGCCGCTCGCACCCGCCGCAAGCGCATCGTAGACGTATTCGTCGATGTCGAACGTCGTAAGAATAAGCACCGCAACATCGGCCGTATCGGGGTCGCCCGCAAGCTCTCGGCAGGCCTCGATGCCATCTTTGCGCGGCATGCGAATATCCATGAGCAGCACGTCGGGACGCATGCGACGCGCCAATGCGACGGCATCGGCGCCATCGACCGCCTCGCCCACCACTTCAATGCCGGGAAACGACGAAAGAATGAGCCTGAAGCCCTTACGAACCAGATCCTGGTCATCGGCAATGGCAACCCGAATGGGTGCGCCGCCGCACGTCTCATCGATGCTCGTCATCGTGTACCACCTCCAAGGGTACTTCGGCGCGAATCGTGCATCCGCGACCAGGCTCGCTTTCTATGGTAAATGCGCCATTGAGCGCTTCGATTCTCTCGCCCATGCCCTCAAGGCCATGGCCTTCGGCATGCTCGCGCACTCCACTGTCCATGCCGACGCCATCGTCGGAAAACACGAGCACTGCCTTCGAAGGGGAAGATGCCAACTCAATGCAGATATGTGCGGCATGGGCATGACGCACGGCATTGGTAGCCGACTCGCGGGCGAGCGAGAACAACGCCATATCGACGAATGCGGGCACCTGCGCCTTGTCGTAGTCGCTTTCGTCAAAATCGACCTCGATGCCAGCACGCTGCAAGAACGACACAACATCGCTCATGCGCTCGGTGCCTTCGGCGGGCGCATGCTCGGCTGCCTCGTCGCCACGCAGCACTCCGATAAGCGAGCGAATCTCATCGAGCGACGACTTCGAAACCGAGCGAATATCGGCAATCGCCTCTTTCGCTGCGGCAGGGTTCAAATCGATGAGGCGCTCCGCCGCTGCCGCCTGAATGGTGACCGCAGAAAGGGAATGCGCCGTGATATCGTGTACTTCGCGCGCGATGCGCACGCGCTCGTCAGCAACGCGGCGCGCAGCGAGCTCCTCGCGCGTTCGCTCAGCTTCAGCCAAGCGGCGGCGCGTCTCTTCCATATAGGCATGGTACATGCGCACGCCGAAACCGCCCAAGGCGGCAACCACCACAAACGCAACGTTTTCGATGCGCATCACAAGTGCCATGGCGACGCTCGAAGTGCCCATAGGAACCACCGCCGCGCACACGCCCACCACAGCTGCAGCCGCAAGAGCCTCGTCGCGGGCGCGTTCGCTTGCCACGGTATAGACAGCCACGATGGGACCTATGGGCGAAAGCGAAACCGTTCCGCCCATGGAATTCGACAGGAAGACATAGCATGCAAGCGTGAGCGCGAGCACGAACCACGGTGCCTCACGACGAAGAATCAACGGCGCAGTCGTAAGGGCAACCGCCAAATACGCATAAATATTAGGGACGTAATTAACCCAGCTCGACCCATAGGGGCCGGCATCAACGTGTACAACGGAAGAAGCGGTGATAACCATTTGGGCGCAGCCAAACGCGAAGGCGACAAGGGCGACGGCAACGTCGATTCCCCAATCGGCCGCGCTGCGATTCTGGGGCGCGGCGCCTTTTTCCAGCACCCCGCCAAAAATACCGCCCGACGCGATGTTGTGCTTCACAAAACCGGCGAAGTCTTCCTCGCCGGAAGCATCGAGTTGCGAATGGGAAGGGCCCTGTGCACGACCGTCGATCCTACCCCCAACGCGAGCCTCGGCGCAATAGTCGGCCCAGCCTCCAGCGCGAACCTCGGCGCAACCTTCAGAACAACTCTCGGAATGACCTTCGACGCAGTTCTCATCATCCTCTTCGGCCCGATTTTCAGCGCAATCGTCGGCCTGGCCCCCAACACGTCGCCCTACCCGATCTTCAGCACGGCCTTCTTCCTGGGCCCCAGCATAGCATCGAGTTTGGCCCTCGACGCAACGAGCAGCTTGACTGTCGCCACAATCGTCAGCATGGCCTGCGGCTCGATCGACGGCGCAGCCGCCAGCATGGCCCGCGGCCCGTTCACCGACCCGGTCGCCATGCAACGAAGGCCCCACGGCGCACGAAGGGCATGAATGCTCGTTCGCTTCGGGCTCAAAATCGGCAACGTCAAAATCGGCAGTATGTTCCTTTATATTTTGCATAGAGCCATCGTAAAACATGGGCAGCGTTTCATCCATACTGCCAGCAGCGTAAACCCGACAATTGTTCAAAAAGGTGCTCGAATGTGGCATATTCTCATGCCAAAGCCTACGCATCGTGCAGCCTTCCATTCACTGCTTCCCATATCACCAGGTCAGAAAGCTGTTCCCTCACTCACGATTTATAGCTTCACTTGGCGGGTGTACTTTTTGCCACATTCGAGCACCTTTTTGATCATTGCTCGAACTCAGCAAAAGACGACCCGCATAGGACCGCATACGCGCTCCCTCATGGGCATCCCTCATAGGCGCTTCCATGGATTTCCCGCACGCCTCCTCTACCCGCGCGGAAGAGTGCGGCGATGCTCCTCTTTCAAATGCGAGACAGACACATGCGTATAGATTTGCGTGGTCGACAAGCTCGAATGGCCGAGCATCTCTTGAACGCTGCGCAAATCGGCACCGCCTTCTACCAGGTCGGTCGCAAACGTGTGACGCATATCATGCGGCGAGAGCGCTTGGTCGAGCCCCGCGGCAAGCAGACTCTGCTTGAACATTTTGCGAAGCGCATCGGGCGACATTTGGTTGCCACGCGTGCTCACGAAGAAATACGGGCTCTCTTTGCCGGCAAGCAGCGCAGGGCGCGCGTTGAAAAGGTAGTCGCGCATGGAAGCGATGGCTATTTCATGCAACGGCACGATGCGCTCTTTCGAGCCTTTACCGAACACGCGCACCTGCCCAGCATCGAAATCGACGTTCTCAAGCAGCAAACCCGATGTTTCCGAGATACGCGCGCCGCATGCGTACAAGAACTCGAGAATCGCGCGGTTGCGCATGTCGGCGGGCTTATCGCTGCCGCGCCACACCGAAAGCAAACGCGCCATATCGGCGGGCGGAATAGTTCGCGGAAGGCTGCGAGCGAGCTTAGGAGCGCTCACGACATCGGCGGGATTCGACTCGACCAAGCCTTCAGCCACAAGCCACCGAAAAAATGAACGAACGGAAGACAGCCGCCGATTGACCGTGCGGCGCGAATACTGGGCATAGTCCAAATCGCCCAGATAGCTTCGCATATCGCGTCGCGTGGCGCACAGCGGATTGACCGACGCGCGAGCGGCCCACCGGCCATAGTCGAGCAAATCGAGCCGGTAATTGCGCACGGTATGCTGCGATACATTGCGCTCCACGACGAGCATGTCGCAATAGCTTGCAAGGTAGGTCAGATAAAGCTCGTCAATTGCGGGAAGCTCAGGGCCGCCCGGCTCGCTTTCAGCCTGCGCGCATGCCTTCCCGACTTCCGGTTTCGCCTTCGCCATGCCTTATAGCAAGCCCTTGGCGCGAATATCGGCCACATAGCCCTCCATGGCGCGCGACCCACGCTCGGCATAGGCGGCGTAGCGCATACCCTTGTTGCGAATATGCTGATCAAGCGGCTTTAGAATGCCGAAATTCACATGCATGGGCTGATAGTCTTGCGTTGCGGGGTCGGTGGCGTAATCGAGCAGCGCGCCAAACGCGGTTTCCACAGGCAAAAGCGGGGCCTGTATGTCTTGGAGCTGGGCATACACGAATAGCGCGCACATAAGACCCGACGCAATAGCTTCGCAATAGCCCTCGGTGCCAGAAAGCTGGCCGGCAACATACACGGGGGCGTCGACGCCGTGCAAGCGCAAATCGCGATCGAGCAGACGCGGGGCCTGAATGAACGTGTTGCGATGCATGACGCCATAACGCGCAAACTCAGCGTTTTGCAAACCAGGAATCATGCGGAAGACGCGCTTCTGCTCGCCAAATGTGAGATTGGTCTGAAAGCCCACCAGATTGTAAGCCGTGCCCTGGGCGTTCTCGGCACGAAGCTGCACCGCCGCCCACGGACGACGACCCGTTGCAGGATCGGTGAGCCCCACGGGTTTGCACGTGCCAAAACGGGGCGCATCGGCACCCTTGCGGGCGATTTCCTCAATAGGCTGGCACGCCTGGAACAAGTCTTTCGTTTCGAAATCGCGCTTAATAACGCGATCGGCGGCAACGAGCTGAGCAATGAAAGCGTCGTAGCTCTCTTTGTCGAAAGGCGCGTTCAGGTAATCGCCGGGAGCATCTTGCTCATAGCGCGATTGGCGGAACAGCACATCCATATCGAGGGAGTCGGCCATGACCACAGGCGCCGCCGCATCAAAGAATGCGAGGTTATCGGAACCGGTTTTGTCAACGAGCCACTGAGCGAGCGCATCGCTCGTAAGCGGGCCCGTTGCCAAAATGGTAGCGTCCGCAGCGCCCAAGCAGGCATCGAGCGGGTCGGAAACGCACATCACGCGATACTCGATATAAGGGTTTTCCTTCACCATGGAAGTGACATCGGCAGAGAACTCATCACGATCGACCGCGAGCGCACCGCCCGCATCGACGCGGCTTCGACCAGCCGCCGCAATAAGCTGAGAACCGAGCGCCGCAAGCTCCGCCTTCAGCATGCCGGCAGCGCTTTCGGGCTTGGTGCTCTTCAAAGAGTTCGAGCACACGAGCTCAGCGCAATCGCCGCCGCGATGCACATCGGTTTCGGTTTCGGGGCGCATCTCGAACAGACGCACGTGCACGCCGCGTTGGGCGAGTTGAAGCGCGGCCTCGCTGCCTGCGAGACCCGCGCCGATTATGTTCACAAATTTATCCATGCAGCGAGGATAACACACCCGCATGGCAATTCATAAAAGCCCGCAAGCTATCCAACAGCGCCGAACCGGCCATCGGGAAAACGAGTGAGCGCGCCCGCCCCTTCGAGCAACGACACATGCGCCATAACGCGCGTCGCCGCGGCCATGGGATCGTCGCCATCAGCGAATAGGGCAATAATCTCTTCGAGACGCATAGGGTCTGCCGCAAGGGCCGAGAGAATAGGGTCGTCGACCCCCGCATCGGCCCCATCGCCCGCGAGCAACGCCAACTGTTCGGCGCCATACCCGCCTCCCACGATTTCCGGAAACAACGACATAATCGCCGAATCGAACACTTCCTTGCTCACGATGGGCATAGCCCCCTGCGCAAGCAACATATTCGAGCCCGCCGATGTGGCGGAAAAAATCGACCCTGGCACCGCAAGCACGTCTTTATTGGCGGCAAGGGCCTCGTCGGCCGTAGAGAATGTACCGCTGGGAAGCCCCGCCTCCACGATAAGCGTCGCGCGCGCCAACCCCGCAATAAGGCGATTGCGTTTGCGAAACATGAAAGGCTTCGGCGGATAATGCCACGGAAACTCCGAAGCAACCACTCCGCCGCCCTTGACGATGCGCCGAAACAGATCCACGTTCGATTTCGGATACGGCTCATCGCAACCGCCGCCTAGAAACGCGACGGTTTGCCCACCAGCCGCAAGCGCCGCCTCGTGCGCGGCTGCATCGCAACCACGCGCACCGCCCGAAATCACCACCACGCCGAGTTCAGCCGCACGGCCTGCCAACATTTTGGTCGCATTCAACCCATAAGGCGTCGCCTTGCGCGCCCCGACGACCGCAAGACCTTCCTTAAGCGCAGAGGGGTCGCCAATCACATAGAGCCGTTCGGGCGGCTCAGGCACAGCCTCGAAGACATCTGGATAATCTTTCGTGCCACGTGCGATTTCGAATCGCGGACCATCGATGCGAAAGCGTTCTTCCATGGCCGCTATACCCCCTTTCGAAGCTTGAAACTCAGAGCTTCCATGAGGTGCTCTTCTGCTACCGACTTCGATTCGGCGATGTCGGCAATCGTACGCGCCACCATAAGCGCGCGCGTTATTCCACGCCCCGAAAGCAGCTGCGTGCGCGACACCGTTTCCAACAAGTCCCGCGTTCGTTGCGCCATGCGGCAGCGAGCAAGCAATGCGCCCACATCAACGGCATCGCCATCGCCAAGCGCTGCCCGCCGCCACGATCGAAACTCACGAGCAGCCAAAACGCCCGCCAGCAAGCGCTCGGAGTCGATTGGGTCGCGACCATCGGCGCGATCAAGCATCTCGCCAGGATCGCAGCGCCACACATCGACGTGCATGTCGATGCGATCGAGCAGCGGACCGCCAATGTTGCCCTGATACCGCTCGATTTTCCATTGTGGACAGGTGCATTGCTTTTGAGGGTCGCCGTAATACCCGCAAGGACAAGGATTCGCCGCCGCAACAAGAGAAAATCGCGCAGGAAGCGCAACGCTGCCATCGGCCCGAGTTATCACGATGCGGCCCATTTCCATGGGCTGGCGAAGCGCTTGAAGCGATCGTGACGAGAACTCCGGCAATTCGTCGAGGAACAGAACGCCGGCATGAGCAAGCGATATCTCGCCTGGATGCACGGGCGTTCCCCCACCCACAAGGCCCGCCACCGTAGCGCTGTGATGTACACGACGAAACGGCCGCGTGCCCGCGAGAATAGAATCGATGGGCTCGCCCGCAACGGAATGGACGATAGCCGCTTCGAGCCTCTCATCTTCGGAAAGCGGCGGCAATATGGAAGGCAGAGCGCGCGCAAGCATGGTTTTGCCCGACCCCGGAGGCCCCATAAGCAAAATGCCGTGACCGCCCGCAGCCGCAACCTGCATAGCGCGCTTAGCGGCCGCCTGTCCACGGATATCGCCAAAATCAGGCGCTTCAACCGAAGCAGAAGGCGCGCAGAAATCGAGCGGCCGCACAGCCATAGAGCGCAAACTGGCAAGCGAGGGCAATGCGAGCTGCTCCATGCGTCCAAGCGGCGCCCCGTCGCGCGCATCGGCGCTCACCAAGAGCTTGCACCCAAGCTCACGCGCGCAAGCGGCGAATGCGAGCGTTCCATGGACTGGCCGCACGGAGCCGTCGAGCCCAAGCTCCCCTACCAGCATGCATTCGCCAAGCACCTCTACATCAATTTGCTTCGTTGCCGCCAAAATCGCCGCAGCGATGGGTAAATCGAAGCCCGACCCTGCCTTGCGAATGGAACTTGGCGCCAAATTCACCACCACTTTATCGCCCGGCATGGTAAAACCGCAGGCTTTTATAGCGGCGCGCACGCGCTCGGTCGATTCGCGCACGGCGGCATCGGGCATGCCTACAATGGAAAAGCCCGGCAACCCGTTCGAGACAACTACCTCGACGGCCACAGGAATCGCCCGCACGCCCACAATGGTCGCCGAATATAACGAGCATCGCAGCTGCATAATGTCACGCACCCGCGCCGAAGGCGTTCACGATATGTTTCACGAAGCCCCTCGAGTTAGGCATCGCCTGAATGGCGATCACGTCGAAACGCACACGAGCATCGACCCCATCGTAGGTAGACAAGAAGCTATAGGCAATACGTTCGTAGCGAGCGCGCTTCGTCGGCGTAACCGCTTCCTGAGGAAAGCCTTTATCGCCGCCCGCGCGCGTTTTCACCTCGACAAACACCAAACACCCGTCATCGAGAGCGATGATATCGGCCTCGCCTGCAGCGCACGACCAGTTGCGCTCTAAAATGATGTAGTCGTTTCGTTTCAGCAATTCGCAGGCGAGATCTTCGCCGTAAGCGCCCAGCGTCTTCGGGTCGCAATTCCAACGCTTGACGAAAGCAATTTCTTCCTCGTCATCGCCCCAGTAGCCCTCATTGACAGCGGCGCATTCGTCGCCTCCGTGGACAAGGTCGCATGGTTTACGTGGTCCAGCATATTCTTCGGTCATGGCATCCCCTTTCTCGTACGGCGAGTGTAGAGGTGAAACCTTGCCCGATTCTTACCCGAATCACGCGCTTTTCATCGCGATGTCTCGCGATTGCCCCGCGATTCCCTGGCGTTTTCTTTAATTTTCAACGTCGATTCTTCTTCGTCTTCATCGAACTCTCAGGCGTTTTTCCGACGATTCTCCGACGACTCACGTGCGAATCCCCCCACGTTTCCCACACCGCGCGAGGGAGGTCAGGTCTTCTAAAACAGCGCCTCCTGCGTCCAAGCGCGGCAAAAACTCGCGCGATGCACGGGAGAAAGCCCATATTGTTTTATTGCCTCGATATGCTCGGCGCTCGCGTAGCCCTTGTTCGACTCGAAGCCGTAATGGGGAAACTGCTCGGCATAGCGGCACATGAGCGCGTCACGGTCGACCTTCGCGATAATGGACGCCGCCGCAATGGACGCGCATTTCCCATCGCCTTTCACAATGTTGACCTCACGTGCGTCGAGGTGCTGTGCGTTGCCATCGAGCAATACCGCATCGAGCGAAGTGCCTTTCGCAGAAAGCTGCTCCTCGATGGCCGCGATGGCACGCAGGTTCGCCGTGCGCAAGGCCCACGTCATGCCATGTTCATCGATTTCCTGAGGCTGAATGTATTCGATATCCCACGCAATAGCCACCTCGCGCACCACGGCGGCGATTTCTTCGCGACGCTCGGCAGAAAGCTGCTTGGAATCGTTCACGCCTTCAACGCGCGGATCGTCGGGCAACACAACGGCGCCAATGGCAAGCGGGCCTGCGACCGGGCCTCGACCCACCTCGTCAAGTCCCACGGCAATGCCGCCTCCTGCAAGTTTCGCCTGGAAGCTGTACATGCCATTCAAACGGGCCGCTTCGGCGTCTTCGGCGGCAAGGCGGCGCGCAGCGCTTTTCAGGGCAGCCTTGACCCCCTTGCGCTCGTCGGCGGCAAGGGCGCGGGCAAGCGCCTCGTATTCCACGCGATTCGCAACCTTCAGTGCCTCTCGTATTTCTGCAAGCGTTTGAGCCATTCGCTCCCCTCGTTTCTGGGCGACGATTCTTTTTCCATGCGACGAAGCATTTCGCACACGCAAAACCGACAGCGAATGCCGTCGAAATACACGCGCAGAATGCCGCAGCGCATGAAAAATGAAACAAGAAAGGGGCCCCGAAGGACCCCTTCCAAAGCACCAATTCGGCAAAGACTTAGAATGCCTTTTCCTTGATCTTGGCAGCCTTGCCCACCTTGTCGCGCAGGTAGTACAGCTTGGCACGACGGACCTTGCCGTGACGCACGACCTCGATCTTCTCGATCTTGGGGGAGTGCACGGGGAAGGTACGCTCAACGCCAACGCCGAAGCTGATCTTGCGGACGGTGAAGGTCTCGCGGCAGGTGTGGCCGTGACGACGAATAACGTCGCCCTGGAAAACCTGGATGCGCTCGCGGTTACCCTCGGTAATGCGATAGTGCACCTTGACCGTGTCGCCGACGTTGAACGGGGCGACTTCCTTGATCTGCTGCTGCTCGATAGCGCGGATGATATCCATTTCGTTTCCTTCTGCTAGTCTTTTCCTTCGACTGTGCTGCTTAAAACGCCAGTTTCGGGTTCGCCTTCGCGCTTGCGCGCGGGCATCGCATGCAATGCCCAACTAAGCTGAGCCCTTCGAGGTTCTGGACAAAACCTGGCACCGCAGCAGAGGTCGGATGGAAACGAACGCGACCCGAAGGTTGCTCGTTCCGACGTGAAACGGAGCGCTTAAGAAGCCGACGTTGAATTATAGCAGAGACCCGATTGCTCTCCAAGAGCTTTTTGCCCCTTGGGCAAGCAAACACAACTTGTGCAAATTGGCGCGCGAAATGCGGTTATGGAGCGCACAAAAGAACCGCCCGCCACACCATCCGCACGCGGGATGCCGCCGC
>NZ_CDRRGL010000013.1:0-27647 GCF_977041755.1 Slackia sp. | reverse complement strand
TTCGCGGGAGACGGATCTATTTAACGGGCAGCGGTCATGGGGGGTTTTAGACGCACCATAGATGCTTAGATGTGTGCAAAACGGCATATCGCAGAGGACAGCCTGTACTCTATTCGAGCGGTATAATGTTCGAACCGAAACGACGGTCGAAGTTTCGACCCACATCAAAGAGGTGCTCGTCGATGGGATCTCCCGTAAAACTCAGCTTTTTTGCAAAACGCGATGTGCTTCGCTGCGTTCCCTTGATGTCTTCGGGCGTAACGTATGGTTACATCTCGAGCGGCCTCGCCATGCCTAAGGGCGGTGCGTGCTATGTTGCTGCTTTTGACAATCCAGCGAATACAAGCAAGGCGCGCATCGTTGCATATATCGATTGGTTCGGTCGAGCGTATTCCTGCGATGAACCCCTCGCCCAAGAACCGCTGCGCGACCCCGATTTAGTGGTGTACACCTGTGAGGACAACGTCGAATCGGCGGAGGCCAACAACGAAAACGCCGACGCCACGTCACCGGCACGTTTGGATGTGTTTCTCGGCGATGGCTCGCGTCGAACGGTCGCCGAAGCCAGGGTCGCGAACGTCGAAAACACCAGGAAAGCCGAGTTCAGCTACACGGCAATAGACGATTCGTTCCCTGGTAAATTCGAAGTCGCAAACCCATCGCGCTACCTTGAGTTTATGTCGATTGCCTATCTCGCGTTCGTCGAATTTGCGCGCTGCACCGAGTGGGAGCCCAAATCAGCATCGAGCGATTCGAGCGACGATGGGGCCATGTCCAATGAGGCCTTCGATTTGGCCGCTGTGTTTTCCCGATTCCAGCAATCCGATTTTTTTGACGCGATTAATCGAGAGGTCCTGGAAGCGGAGACGTCGTGGACCGAAAACCCCGAACGTGCGCGCGGTATTGAGCGATTTTTGGTGAACGGCCTGCGCGACAGCGGCCTCGTCGGCATCTCCGGCGACGCTTTAACGGTCGAAGGGGCGACCGAAGGGCCGAATGCTCGCCTCATTCGCACGTCGCGATATTCGAACCTGTTCTTTCTCGACTTCATGTACAACACGCAAACCGAATGTTTGGAAGATGGCGCTTTCGCCTCGTGCGACGCCACGCGCGAGATACGTCACAAGCTGTTGCGCGCTGAAGGAGCCCTCAACAGATTCCTCATGGTGTCCAACTTCCTCGAAAGCGAAGAGGACGACACATTCGAGCAAACCGAAGAAGAGATTTCGAAACTCGCCGATTCCTTCGTCGAATACCTCTGTGTGCAAGCGCCCGATCCGAATACGCCGCTTGAAACAACAGGACGTTGGGACACTCATATCGCGATCGCCCAAGCGGGGGAGTTGTGGCGCGCGCCCTACCGCATTCCCTATGAGTTTTGCCTGAACGAAGCATGCACAGAAGTCGGCTTTAATCTTGCCGTATCCTGCAAATTCGCCATGGCGCAAACTCATTGGGACAGCGATGTTAACGATTATCTGCCGTATACCTCTTTTGAATTGAGCGCGACTGAGGCGCGCTATGCCGCGCATGCTGCGCTTTTGGCCGCGTCGAGCGCATTTCACGCCTCGGCCTCAATTGAAAAGGTTTGCGTGAATTGCCTGCGCGACGGAAAGAGGGACGACATCGTTATTTCTGCTGAATTCGACCGCAAAACGCTCTGCGAGGCATATTCGGCAAGCGAGGCGAATGCATTCAAGGAACCCTTCGAGACCCTTTCGAGGTTCAATGCGCGTTTCAACCTCGAAGGCGATAATGGGCTCCGCCGCATCGATAAGCTTTTCTCTCTTGGCCAGGGCGCTTTTAAATCGAGCTTTGAGCGTTTGGTGGCAATCGACACCACGCCATTCAATGAAAAGGCGCGCGACATGCTCCATGTCGATTGTCCAATGCGCATGTCCATTTTCGAAGACGGCCAGCGGCGCGCGTATGCCGATGAGGTTTCAGCCGCGCTTGATGCTGGCGTCGAAAACGCAGAGCTCGCCTTGAAGCAGATTCATGACCGCACGGAAGATTTGCTTGTGCGTGACATTTGCAATAGGCTTTTGGCCGCATTCTCCGAAGGCTCTTTAGGGGAAACGTCGTTTCTCGAGGTGAAGGAAGCGTTCATGGATGCATACGGCCTTAAGCCCGCCATGATGCGCGCTTCGTCGCTCATGCGCGACGACGATCCGGCTGCCATTGGGCTCCTTGAGGAATTAGCCGCGCAAGGCGATGCCATTGACGGTTTCAACGACACCTCGCGCGTATGCTATCGCTATTTTGATAGCTACGAAACGCGCGCGATTTATGCGAAACGATGCCTCGACGATGCGAAAGGCCGTATCGTGAACCCTCTTGCCGACGAAGTGTTTCTTGCGCACGATTCCCTTGCACAAGAGCTCACAACGACGATTACAGGCGCCGATGAGGCGCTCAGGCATGCGCAACGCTGCATAGAGCTCTCTCCGGCACGCGCCTATTCGTACTTACGCGCGGCTCGAGCGTACTTCATGAAAGACGACTACGAAAACGAAGTGAAGATGTGCTGCAAGGCGCTCGAAGTTACATGGAAGGTCGACGACGCCGGACTCGCGTTCTATTGGCTCGCGTATTCGTTCTGGAAACTCGAGAAGTACGATGCCGCGGTCGCTTGCTATAAACGCTGCAGCATGCTTAATTCCTACATGGCCGCCGAGGCGAAAGCTGAACTCGACGAGCTGCTCTCGTCGGTGAAGGGTCTTAAACGCCACAGTGTTGAGGAGGACGAAGCGATTCTTCAAGCGCACGGTGTCCCCTTGAATGCTTTGACCGAAAACGCCGAATTCCTCCTTGCTGCCGCGAGAGAAACGATTGACTCGTCGGCGGTTTCCCTCGGCTGTATTTTGGCGGCGGCGGCAGTTCGCATCTCACGCGACGACGCGATCGTCCCCGCGCTTCGCGCCTTGAATGTGACGATGTAGCGCAAAAGCCGTCGGGTCCCAGACCAAAAGAAAACCCCAGATGCTGCTGGCAATCTGGGGTTTATTGCTTACAGGGGGCTCATTGGCCCACGCGACGGTTACTGGAACTTCTTCACGTTCATGCAGCGCATGGCGTTAAGAATGGCCAGAATTGCCACGCCCACATCGGCAAACACCGCCATCCACATATTCGCGATGCCCACGGCGGCAAGCACGAGCACGGCAAGCTTCACGCCCAAGGCAAACACGATGTTCTGCCATACGATACCCATGGTTTTGCGCGACAAACGAATCGCTTTCGCGATATTCGACGGCTTATCGTCCATGAGTACGATGTCGGCCGCCTCAATGGCAGCATCGGACCCCATCGCGCCCATCGCGATGCCGATATCGGCGCGGGTGAGCACGGGCGCATCGTTGATGCCGTCGCCCACGAAGGCAAGCTTGCCTTTCTTGCTTTCCTCATCCAGCAAGCGCTCAACTTCCGCGACCTTGTCTTGGGGCAGAAGCTTGGCGTGGAATTCATCAAGGCTAAGCGTCGAGGCAACGGAACGGGCGACTTCTTCCGCATCGCCGGTCAGCATCACCGTTTTGGTCACGCCCGCTGCATGCAGGTCGGCGATAGTTTTGGCGGCATCGTCTTTCACCATGTCGGCGATAACGATATGACCCAGGTATTTTCCGTTTTCCGCAACATGCAGCATCGTTCCAACGAGCTCGCAGTTGCTGGCATCAATATCGAGGCTCGCCATGAGTTTGTCGTTACCAACGCTCACGCGCGCGCCGTCGATTTCGGCCTGTACGCCACGTCCGCTTACCTCACTCGCATTCGACACGCGGGCCTCGTCGACACGCTCGCCGTACGCGTGCTTTACCGACATCGCGATAGGATGGTCGGAATACGCTTCGGCATGAGCCGCCAGTTCAAGCAGGCGATCGCTTTCGACGCCTTCTGCGGGATGAACAGCAACAACGCCGAAGGTGCCGCTCGTAAGCGTGCCTGTTTTATCGAACACGACCGTATCGACCGAGGCAAGCGACTCCAGATAATTGCTGCCCTTGATCAAAATTCCGAGTTTGCTCGCGCCGCCAATGCCGCCGAAAAACGAAAGCGGAACGCTGATGACAAGCGCACATGGGCAGCTCACTACGAGGAACGTAAGTCCGCGGAAAACCCAATCGCTCCACGCGCCGAAGCCGAGCAGGGGAGGAAGCACCGCCAACGCGAGCGCGACTCCGCATACTGCAGGCGTGTAATAACGAGCGAAGCGCGTGATGAAATTCTCGGTATGGGCCTTCTTTTCGGCAGCGTTCTCGACCAGCTCAAGAATACGACTCACTGTTGACTCGCCAAAGGGCTTCGTTGTTTTAATGGTAAGCAATCCTGTGAGGTTCACGCAGCCAGAGACCACTTCGCTGCCCGCTTCGATGGCGCGCGGCACACTCTCGCCGGTTAAGGCGGCCGTGTCGAGCTGGGAAGTTCCTTCCACAACGATGCCGTCAATCGGCACGCGCTCGCCCGGCTTTACAATGATTTCGCTGCCAACAGCAACGCTATCGGGGTCAACCTGCTCCAAATCGCCGTTCGCGTTACGCACGTTTGCGAAATCGGGGACAATGTCCATCATCGCCGCGATCGATTTGCGGCTTTTACCGACCGCGTATTGCTGGAACAGCTCGCCCACCTGGTAAAACAGCATAACCGCTGCGCCTTCGGCCATATGGGGGCCAGAGTCGGGGAAGAATACGAGCGAAAATGCGCCGATCGTCGCAACGGCCATAAGGAAATTCTCGTCGAACACCTGGCCATTTTTGATATTGCGCGCCGCTTTAAGAAGAACGTCGTAGCCGGCAATCGCATACGGAATAAGGTACAGTACTAATTCCGCATACACCGCATTGCGTTCGCTGCCGAGCCAAACGGAAAGGGGCAACAGCTCCGTTATAGCGAATATCAGCACAAACAAAACGAGCGCAAGAACAATGCGCTTTCTCCAGCGCCTCAATTTCTTATTCATGGCAATAATCCACCTTGAGATTTATCGCACGATCTCGCAATCGGGTTCGATTTTTCTGCAAATAGCCTGCGCTTCGTCCATGATTTCGTCGAAGCGCGCATCGTCGGCCTCGACGACGAGCTTCTGGGTCATGAATGTCACTTTGGCATCGACAACGCCATCGATTTTCTTGATGGCGGCCTCCATTTTCGCTCCGCAGTTCGCGCAATCAAGTTCGTCGAGTTTAAACGTCTTACGCATGGCTTGTTCCTTTCACTCATGCGGGTTAATAGGCTTATTCGCAAATATGGGTCATGCCCTGAGCGATCATCGTGTATACGTGGTCGTCGGAAAGCGAGTAGATCACGTTTTTGCCATCGCGCTGGAATTTCACCAGGTGGGCCTGCTTCAACGTGCGAAGCTGGTGCGAAACGGCGCTTTGCGTGGCGCCGATAACCTCGGCCAAATCACCCACGGAAAGCTCACGCCCCATAAGGGCATACAGAATTTTGATTCGCGTCGTATCGGCGAATACCTTGAAGAGGTCCGCCAAATCGTAGAGCAGCTCTTCGTCGGGCATATCGGGGGCCGTTTCATGAGCCTGCTCGCAACCGCAGCTGCAGGAAAGGCTCGGTTCTTGAATGGCCGGTTCTTCAACAATAGTCTGTGCCATGCTTGCTCCTTTATGAGACCAAACAAACATATGAACAACTGTTCATAAGTATAGATATAAGAATGGCGCTGTCAACAAAGGCAGCGCCACAATTTCAAGTATTTTGCTTCGCTTGGCGAAAAGGCGCCCGCAAGAAGGGGAGCGCGGAAGAGCCTTCGCTTCTCACGCGAAGGAGAACAATCCAAAAGCGATGTACCGGTTGACCCCCTTCGGACTTCGTTTCTCGCACGGGGAGAACAACCCGCTTTTGAGGCTGGAAGGAAGCACCCTGTCCAACAGGCTCGTTCGCGCAATTCCCAGGGGCGCGAACAGGCTCGACGCTCATGGCGGGACATCGTGCCCAGCGTGCGCTATTCCTCGATTCCGGCCAGCGCGTTGTTCATCGCGTAGCGAATGACATCGGATCGGCTCAGCATTCCGACAATCGCGCCGTTCTGCATGACGGGCACCTTCTTCAATTTATGCTGCGCCAAAAGCGTGCATGCCTCTTGGAGCGTTGCGTCTTCAGGAATGCTCACGACGCGTTCTGTGGCGATATGCGAAACAGGAAGCGCGATAAGTTCTTTAAGCTTCTCATCGAACGTTTGGCTATTTGCCGCCTCCATGAGCGAATACGAGCTCGTAATCGTCGGGTGGCATTCGGAGAGGTAGCGCATGATGTCGCCGTCGGAAATAAAGCCGATTGGGACACCGCCGTCATCCACGACCGGCATGCCGCTTACTTTGCGATTGACCAGCTCATGCATGACTTCCCCAACAGGCATGGTGCCCTTTACGACAAAAGGGGTCTTTTCCATAAGCAAGGCGATTCCCGTGGCTTGCTGGGCTTGTACGTGCTTGGGGGCAGCGTTGTCCCGTTTTACCGCGGCTCGGCAGAAGACAGTGGCGCCAATTGCCGACGCAAGAGCCAAAGCGGCAGCGAAGCATACGGCAACGGCAAAACCCTGGGCAACGGCGGCGTTTTCCAGTGCGCCGGAGTTCAGTGCGGCGTTTTCCGACGAGGACATAAGTCCGATGTAGAGCGAAGGGCCTGCGCACGCGGCGATTTGCGTGAATGTCGTCATAAGGGCAACACCGAAGGGGTTTTCACGCGGCGGAAGCGTACGTAATCCAGCCGTCTGGGAAGGAGAGAGCGTCATGCCAACGCCGATGAACACCAAAACCGACGCGAAAAACATCGCGACAATGGAGTACGACGAGGCGAGCGTTGCCATGAGCGCAAAGCCCACGGCAACGCTCGCAAAGCCAAGGGGAATGAGGGGCCATCCTCCGCGTTTGTCCATAATTCGGCCGCTCACCAGGGTCGATACCGCGTTGCACAGCACAGGAATGAGCATGACCACACCAGCCATGAATGCCGTTATGCCGCATGCGCCTTCAAGATAGAGGGGGAGCAAAACGCTCATCGAGAACGTTGACATAAGGGAGACCAGAGTGAAAACCGCAGCGGGCCAAAACGAAACGCGACGCATCGGAGAAAGCTCGATAAGCGGATATTGGCAGGCGAGCTGACGGACGACAAAAGCCACGGCTGCCGCAACCGCGACAACGAGCGAGACGGCTCCGAACATCGTGTCTATCGCGATTTCCGCCAAACCAAACGAAAGCGCGAACAACGTGACACCCGAAAGGGCCACCGAAGGCGCATCAAGATGCGTTTCGCTGTTTTCGAGGTCTTTCACATAGATGAAGCCCAAAACAACAAGAAGCACCATAACCGCAATCGGTGCAATAAATATCGAGCGCCACCCCAGATTCGTGACCAATGCGCCACATACAACAGGGGCGAAGGCGGGGCCAAACGTAATGGTGCATCCACCCAATGAGAGATACGATCCAAGCTTATTCTTCGGCGTCACGGCCAAAATCGTGTTCATCATAAGAGGGATGAACACACCCGAACCCACCGCTTGAATGATTCGCGCGACTAAGAGCATGGCGAAATTCGTTGAGATGAGGCCTAGAACCGAGCCAGCCAAAGTAAGGCCACTCGCGGCAAAGAACAGCGCTCTCAGCTTAATGCGACGATAGAAGAACGCCATGCACATAACGACAATCGTTGAGGCGATCATGAATCCCGTTACAAGCCACTGCGCCGTAACTGAGTCAATGGCGAACTCGTCCATGATGGCGATAAGGCCCATATTCACGAGGTTCTCATTAAAGCCAGCCAGGAATGCTCCGCCGTATAAAACTGCCAAGAGCATGGTCGATTGTTTTCCCTGCATACCAGAAAACTCCTTTTTTGGGCGCACGAAAGGCGCCGCGTTGCTGCGGATACATGCGAGCCCGAAGGCCCAACAGCTGGACTTACGTTGTGAAATGCGGGGCGCGATATACGCCAGAATGCATGGTGAACTGCTCACTGCGCGAGTGATTGTAGCGAATTTCAACTCGAAAGAGGGCGCTTGTTCTTGAATCTCCACGCGAGGGGCGCGTTAGCGGCTCTCGAGAAGCTCGATCAATTCTGCACGGCTATGCACATCGAGTTTCTCGTAAATATGCCGAATATGAGTGCGCACCGTGGCAGACGAAAGCACGAGTTTTTCTTCGATCGATTTCGCTCCGTGACCTGTGGCCCACAGCATGAAGACCTCGGTCTCGCGCGCGGTGAGGCCGAACTTCTCGGCGACTGCGGCAATGCGTTCATCCATGGTTGGCGCGGGTTTTTCCGCATTGGGCTCGCAGGCTTCCACGTCAAGCTCGCCCTCTTCAACCGGCTCAAACACAAGCGCATTGTCGCGGTCGGAAAACATGAAGCCCGCAATAACGATGAGTATCACGATGGAGCTTACGCAGAACGCCACCATCATGGAAGGAAATGCGAGCGCGGCAATTTCGCCGAGCGCCATGCCAGTATGAATGGCACACCGCCCAACAGCGAAAATCAGAAGCGCCGAAAGCCTCGAGGAACGGGCGATTTCGATGAGCAAGACCCATGTGAGCATATCGATGAACATCGAGCCGGCCGAAGCGGCGAAGTACGCTGTTGCCGAGTCGGGCTCGTTGAATACCGTAAGCGCCGCAACGCCCAGCGCAAAAAGCGGCGCCGCCGTTCTATAAAGCGGCCCGAGCTTGAAGCTCGTGTGGGGCAAAAAGAGACTGTATACAAGAAAAATGGCCGCAATCGCGAACGTCGATGCCGCCACAATAAAGGGGTCATGGTATACAGCCGGCGCTTCGGCGCCCGTATACGTGCGCAGGCCGCCGCTCACTACCATAGTCAGAAGAATGCCCGCAAGCGCGCGAGATGAAAACGGGCCGCACAGCAAGTCTTTAATATCACGAAACGCGTTAACGCCCTCGGGGCTTTTTGCCGCATGCGAGCGAAGCGTGAATGGATGGGGCCCGCGATTGGGGCACATCGCCATCATGCAAACCGAAAGCAGGGGCAAGAAAGCAACGATCACGCCCGAAAGAGGAGCGGGAATGAGCGAAATCAGGCCATACAGCACGCCCGCAAGCATGAATGATCCGGCGGTGAGCCCCGCAGCCTCGCGCGCGTCGAGCGTGCAGAACAAAACGCCCCACCCAAGGGCGAGCAGGGGAGTCGAAAGCCCCGGCAAAAGAGCGCCAAGCATAAGCGACGCAGTAGCGCTCTCGATAACCTCGGTCGCATAGAACATCGACCCGAATGCCGACACCATGGCCGCAGCCCAAAGAATGTTGATCGAACGCCCGGCGCGCTCGAGCCTGTCGTGATTGAATATGGCTATCGCGAAAGTCACGCACCCAGCCAGGCCCGAAATGATATGCAACCACGTAATGGCGGTTTCGTCTCCATTGGAAAAAGAGACCACGGTCGCAGAATTAAACGACAAATAAACCCATGTCCAATACAGGCCAAACCCTAGAAACCACGCTTTGCTCGCGCGGGTATGATTCGATGAATGCGCCAAGGCCGCCCTCCCAAGCGTCGGCTTTTCGTAATCGGTACTTTATCACGACAAAGCGCGCGTTTTTCCCACGTTGCTGCGCTATGCAATCATCCATGGCTCCTACCAGGCCTTTTATGTATTCTGATGATAAAATCAACAGTAATTGATGATATGAAATGCTCCAATTCCCATGAGAAATGGACAATTCCCATCGATGGAATTGTCCATCGAAGATGCCAAGATGCATACCAGACGACAGGCGAGGGGCCTGTCAAACATGTCATCAGGGAGGATGCATCATGGGTATCGAAACCAAGGGAATGTCGCGTCGTTCGTTCCTCAGCGCAGGCGCGGTTGTTGCCGCTGGCGCTGCTTTCGCGGGCCTGGCAGGCTGCTCGCCTTCGGGCGAAACGAAGGCCGCCGAAAGCACGGGAACTGCTGCAGCCGGCGAAACCCGCGACCTCGGGTCCGCTTCTTTTGAGCTTACCGCCGACACCAAGCAGGCCGACGAGACCAAAGAAGTCGACATCGTCGTTGTCGGTTCCGGAATGGGCGGTTTTTCTGCCGCGCTCACGGCAATTGAGGAAGGCGCGAAGAGCGTTGTGCTTCTCGAAAAGAACAATTCGCTCGGCGGATCCACCAATATGGCCGAATGCCCGGCAGGCGCACGTCCGTTTGAATACACCGAAGAAGAAGCTCGCGCAGCAGCCGCAGGCGCGCAGGCCGACAGCTATGGCGTGAGCGACCCCATGCTTCTTTACAGCATGTTCCATGACGCGAAGGAAAACTTTAGCTGGCTGTTCGACACGCACGGCGTTGGCTGGACGAAGCAGGGCGAGGCTCCCGCGTTCTACGAGGGCGGCAATGGCAAAATCGCCATCGAGAAGCTCGCTGCTGCCGCTGAAAAGGAAGACGGCCTCGAGGTGCTCACCGAAACTCCGGCGACGCAGCTGTTGCTTTCCGATGAATACACGGTAGAAGGCGTGCGCGCCAAGACGAAGGACGGCAAATACGTCGATTACAAAGCCAAGGCCGTCGTGCTCGCAACGGGCGGCATGTCCACGAACAAGACCCTTCTCGCCGGCTACACGAGCCAAGATCTTGATAAGACGATTGGCTGGGGCCAGGGCCAAGACGGTGACGGCCACCTGATGGCAGAGCAGACCGCCCACGGCCGCGCGAATCACCTCACGGTCGACTCCCTGTTCAATAACGTGAAAGATTTCAGCTATGACAGCGCCCTTGGCGTATGCGTCGCCATGCAGCCGAGCAATTTCTGGGTGAACCAGGATGGCCTGCGTTTCATGAACGAGAACATTTCTTCGACCGCCGTTTCTGGCAAGGTTGTTGAAACTCAGGGTAGCGTGTGGTCAATCGTCGACGCCGACGGCATTCAGAAATACGCCGAAGGCGGCTGCCAGCGTCATTACTCGGGCTTCGCCGACAAGCTCGTAGGCAACGCAATCGATGGCCTGCAGGACGAAGTCGACAAGGCGGTCTCTGGCAACGACGAGTGCTTCAAGGCCGATACCATCGCCGATCTCGCCAAGAAAATTGGCGTCGATGCCGATAACTTGGCCGACGAAATCGAGAAATACAACACGGGCACCGATGCCGAATGGGGTAAAGAGTCAGAAAATATGTGGCCCATCGCGACCGCGCCGTTCTACGCCTTCCGCATTTCCTCGGGCATGTTGAATACCTCGGGCGGCATTCGCATCAATACCAACGCCCAGGTCGTCGACGATCGCTATAAGCCCATCGCTGGTCTCTACGCTGCTGGCGTTTGCACGAGCGGCTGGGACGGCGAGGTGTACGGCAACGGCACCTGCCAGGCGAACGCGCTGTTCTGCGGCCGTACCGCGGCAAAGCACATTGTCAAGAACCTGCTCTAGCATCCTTGAGGGCCCGCTTATTTGAAGAACTACCACTTTTTGCGGCGCATAAAGTGGTAGTTCCGGGCCCAAACGCTGCGAAGAAGCAATCCAGTAACTTAGCCTCCCATCATGGCCGTCCTTCGGGGCGGCCATGATTCGTTTCGGCGCCGAATGCGATTCTGAGTTTTGTTCAAAAAAGCCCTCGAATGTGGCATTCATTTCGTTATAGTTTCACTATTCGAATAACGAGGGAAAGAAACTCAACAAAAAGCCCAGTTCAGATTCTTGAACACATTCCAGGGGAAACGGCGCGGTTGAAAAATGCCACATTCGAGCACGCTTTTCGACAAGAACCCCACATGAGCCCTCGCTCGTCCCAAAGGGACGCACCATACGAAGAAACTTACGAAGATAGGAGTCCCCATGACCGCTTGGTCCCTTTACGATGAACTGATTGACGCCATACCTTCGGGCATTACTGTGCACGATTACTGCCTTGGCGCGCATTGGACTTACATCGTGGCCGATTGCGGCATGGGCCTCGCCAAAACGGTGCGCGGAGGCGGCAAGGATCGATTCAAGCAAAGCCCCGTCGACGTCGACCTGAAAACACTTGCGGCGTTGGCCAAATCGTGGAACTGGCTCGAAGCGAGCCTCGGGGTCGCGGCAATCAATGCCTATTATGCGACCCCCGACAATATTGAGTCCCTCGGTGGCACGATCGACGAGGGCGTTGCGGAAAGCGGCGATGCGAGCAATCCCTTCCATCGCCTGAAAGGTCGCTATACGGGCCGCAAAGTTGCCGTCGTGGGCCATTTCCCAAACGTCGATGAAATGCGCAAAGTCGCTCAGGTAACGGTGCTTGAGCGCAATTGCACATCGCCCACCGACACGCCCGACCCCGCATGCGAATACATCTTGCCCGATCAAGACTACGTTTTCATCACGGGAACGACGCTCACCAACAAGACGATGCCGCGCCTGCTGGAGCTCTCGCACGAATCGAAGCTGTACGTTCTGGGCCCGAGCGTCGTGCCTGCACAGGCCTTCTTCGAGCGGGGCGTGAACGGTTTGGCCGGAAGCGTCGTTGTGGACGCTAAAGCGGCTCGAGCCGCCGTCAAAGGCGGCAGTAAAGCACAATGGCGCGCAGGAATTAAGAAATTTATGATTGAGGCCTAGATTCCCGGCATGGTAGAAGACATAGAGCCTCCTGCACGGTAAAGGCTCGAGCACGAAGGTCGGAACGGAGGCCTTTCATCGTGGCCGAAGCAGAAAGCCCTAACGCGACCGGCTGGTGGAGCATGCCAATACGACCCAATCACAGCGCAGGTTCTTAACGCAGAAACGCCGCTCAATTGAGCGGCGTTCCTTGTCAGTGCTCCTTATTGCCCTAAGGAGAGTGGCGAAATGGCATGCCAAGGGGGTGGAGCAGAGGCCATTCGCCTTCCGGATAAACAAGTTAAGGGCAACATCCGGGGAATGGGCGGGGCGGCAGTGCGCCAAGGGGGTGGGGCGCATGGCGCCGCCCGCCTCTCGAGTTAGCGAATCGTTGAAGAAGCGAAGGAAGAGAAGGCTTCTTCGAGTCCGATATGCTGAGCGGAAAGGGGGTGCCCGCCCAGCGTCTCGGTCGCTTTCAAGGTGGATGTTAACCACGGGTAAGTTTATACAGGCTAAGTTAACCCGTGTCAACACTTTTTCGAAAGAAAGTTTCCTATGGTGAATAATTTCGTCGAAACGCTCCGCAACCCATATTTCATACACGATTGTTTCGACCATGTTAATTCGTCTAACAATTACATGGATTGAGCCGCCAATAGCCAAAAGACTTTAGCATGCGACAGTGCGCGGGTGTAAAGTAGAGGCATATTGAACGTACGTGTTGAAGGAGCAACCATGACAGTCGAGAAGAAAGACCTTGACTGGGGCAGCCTCGATTTCGGCTACCGCAAAACCGACTATAGCTATGTCGCCAATTGGAAAGACGGCGAATGGGGCGAAGGCGGCCTTACCGCCGATCATGAAATCCACCTTTCCGAGTGCGCTGGCATTTTTCATTATTGCCAGGAGGTCTTCGAGGGCCTCAAGGCATACACCACCGAAGATGGCTCCATCGTATGTTTCCGCCCCGATATGAACGCTGAGCGCATGTACAACTCCGCCCAGCGTCTCGAGATGCCCGGCTTCCCGCAAGAGCGTTTCATTGAAGCCGTGAAGCAGGTTGTGAAGGCGAACGCCGCGTGGGTCCCGCCGTTTGGTTCTGGTGCCACGCTGTATGTTCGCCCGTTCATGATTGGCTCTGGCGAGGTTATCGGCGTTGCTCCCGCACCGGAATACCAGTTCCGCATCTTGGTAACTCCCGTCGGGCCTTACTTCAAGGGTGGCTTGAAGCCCATCACGATTCGCATTTCTGAATACGACCGCGCTGCCCCACACGGCACCGGCAACATCAAGGCTGGCCTGAACTACGCCATGTCGTTGCGCCCCATCATGGAAGCGCATCGCCAGGGCTATGCCGAGAACCTGTACCTTGATTCCGAGACGCGCACCTATGTTGAGGAAACTGGCGGAGCAAACGTGCTGTTTGTCAAGGCCGATGGCACGCTCGTTGTGCCGAAGTCGCACACCGACTCGATTCTGCCCTCCATCACGCGCCGCTCGCTCGTACAGGTCGCCAAAGACCTCGGCATGAACGTCGAAGAGCGCTTCGTCGAGTGGGCTGAAGTCGCTTCTGGCGCATTCGTCGAATGCGGCCTGTGCGGAACCGCCGCCGTTATTTCCCCTGTCGGCCAGATCGACAACAAGGTCTATGGCGCCAATGAGGAGGTCACCTTCCCGAATGGCAAAGACGAAATCGGTCCCGTGATGAAGAAGCTTCGCGAAACCCTCACGGGCATTCAAGATGGCGCTCTGGAAGACAAGCACGGCTGGGTCTGCAAGATCGACGTCGACTAGCTCGAATCGTAGACAAGCTTGCCTGAAAGCCGCCCTTCGGGGCGGCTTTCTCATATCCTCGCCTCTTCCCGCCCAGACTGCGCGATATCGCTCGACACAGCTCGCTACAGCTTCGCCCCACGGGCTTCGCTATGCGCTCGCTTGGCAGTGTTCACTTTAAAAAGGAAAAAGCAAAACGAACACTGACGCCATGCAATATCGCGCGGTCTGGATGGAAAACGCTGCATCGCAAAGCTCACGCAAACACTAAACCGCCAAACGAAATCACGCCATCACTCATGACCTCGAAGCTTTATGTATTCCAGCAACGCGTCAAAGAGCATACAGTAGAACGAAGACCGGGCAACAAGAAAAGAGCCACCCTACGGGGTGGCTCTGTAATCGATTGCGCGTATGCGAATCTTATTTATCCCACGTCTTGGGGTCGACCGTCTGGCCAGCCTTAGCCATGTTGCGGAATTCAGAAGCAGCGGTAAACATAACGTCGGAAGCGGAATTCAACGCAGTCTCGCAGGAGTCCTGAATAACACCGATGATGAAGCCAACGCCGACAACCTGCATCGCGATGTCGTTCGGAATGCCGAACAGCGAGCAAGCCAGAGGAATAAGCAGCAGAGAGCCGCCAGCGACGCCCGAAGCGCCGCACGCAGACACGGCAGCGAGCACCGAGAGAATAACCGCAGTCGGAATGTCGACCGAAATACCCAGCGTGTTAGCCGCGGCGAGCGCCATAACGGTAATAGTCACCGCAGCACCGCCCATGTTGATGGTCGCGCCCAGCGGAATGGAAACGCCGTAGGTGTCTTTGTTGAGGTGCAGCTTCTGGCACAGCGTCATGTTCACCGGAATGTTCGCGGCGGAGCTGCGAGTAAAGAACGCGGTAAGGCCAGACTCACGCAGGCAACGAAGAACGAGCGGGTAGGGGTTCGTCTTAGCAATAACGCCAATCATAATGGGGTAGGCGACAAGCGCGACGAAGAACATGCAGCCCACGAGCACGGCCAAAAGCAAACCATACTCGGTGAAAATCTCGATGCCGTTGGTGGAAACCGCATCGTAGACCAAGCCGAAAATACCGAACGGGGCGAAGCTGATGATCCAGCGAACGACCGTTGCAATTGCGTCGGAGATGTTCGTGAAAACAGCCTTGGTAGCCTCGGTCGCTGCGCGCAACGCAACGCCAATCAAAATGCCCCATGCAAGAATGCCCAGGTAATTCGCGTTGGCGAGCGAATCGACAGGGTTCGCGACAACATTCATGAGCAGCGTCTCAAGAACCTCGGTAATGCCCGAAGGCGCCGCCTTCTCGGCAGCCTCAACGCCCGAAAGCGTGAGCTCGATAGGGAACAGCTGAGACGCGATAACCGCAACCAGCGCCGAGATGAACGTGCCGAACACATACATAATGATGATGGTCTTCATGGATCCATCGGCATGGGCATTCGCCAAGGCGGCAATAACCAGGAAGAAAACCAGAATAGGAGCCACGGCCTTCAACGCACCAACAAACAGGCTGCCAAGAATGGTGATGCCCGCGATGGGCGAAGTGCCATCCATGTTCGGGAAAATGACGCCAAGAATAGCGCCAATGATCAGGAATACGAGGATTCGCTTGATCAGGCTGATATCGTTCCACTTGTTCCACAGGGTTTTCAAGGGGAACTCCTTTCTTCTCGTGCGGTGCGCGTCGGGGCCGCTCCTGCTTCGCGTGGCGACCTTCTTTTGATGGAGGGGCTTCGACGAGCGCCTTTTGTTGATTACAAAATGGTAACCGCTTCATCGCGCTAAAGCGCCAACTTTCTTACATTGCCAGAAATGCGGCGGAATGCGCGCTGCGAGCGGAAACCAATAAGATGGGGCGTACGAATGCCGTAAAATTGCAGGCATGCAGAGATGACGCGGTACGTCTAGCTTCCTTCGCCCAAGGGAGTTTTGGAAGACCTCGACGCATTGGATAAAATCGGTTCGCGATGTATGCGAGAGTCCGACATAGCGGGCGGCGCAATCGCTCGTTCGCGCCGCCCGTGAAAAAGCTTACGCCGCGTCAGGCACATCGACGTCTTTGCCAGCGTCGGGGTCGTTATATACATCCATGTTGATGCGACCAGCTTGCTTGGCAACAACCGTCGTGCACACTGCATCGCCCGTAATATTCACAGCCGTACGCGTCATATCGAGAATACGGTCGATGCCCATGATGAGCGCGATACCTTCGAGCGGCAGACCGACCGAATTGAACACCATCGAAAGTGTGATGAGGCCAACCGAAGGAACGCCCGCGGTTCCGATAGAGGCAAGCGTTGCGGTAGCGATAACCGTGGCGTATTCAACGGGGCCCAGTGGCACGCCGAACAACTGCGCGGTGAACACGACGGCGACGCCCTGCATGATAGACGTGCCGTCCATATTGATGGTCGCGCCCAAAGGAATGGTGAACGAAGAAATGCGGCGATCGACGCCCATTTTGCGCTCGAGCGTTTCCATATTGAGAGGGATGGTCGCGTTCGAGGTTGCCGTTGAGAACGCGAACGCCATAACGGGGAAGAACTTCTTCAGGAACATGATGGGACTCACGCGCGCGAGCAGCCACAGCATGATCATGTACACGACGAGGCACTGCACCGCAAGCGCGAGCAGCACGCCGAGCATGTATTTCACCATGGGCACGAACGCCTCAAAACCCACATTCGCAAACGTGCGGGAAAGCAGACAGAACACGCCGATAGGGGCGACGTACATGACGATAGAGGTCATCTTCATCATGATGTCGTTGAACTGCTCAAAGAAGCGGTGCACCGTTTCAACCTTGCGGCCCATGATGGAGATGATAATGCCCACGAACAGCGCGAAAAAGATGACAGCGAGCATATCGCCCGAGGCCAACGCGTTAATGGGGTTCTTCGGAATAATCGAGAGCAACGTGTCGGCGACCGTCTGATTGTTGCTTTGCGCCTTATCGAGGCTCGAGGTGTCGCTCACTAGAATGGAGGACATATCGACGCCGAGCCCGGGATTGAGCAGGTTGCCCATGCATAAAGCGACAGCAATAGCGAGCGCAGTCGTGCACAGATAGAAGACGAGCGTTTTCACGCCAATCGTGCCGAGCGTCTTCGTGTCGCCGATAGATGCCGCGCCGCACACGATGGAGCAGAACACAAGCGGCACAACAAGCATTTGCATAAGACGAATGAAGCCCTGGCCCACGACATAGAAGATGCCGTTCACGAAAATGTCGTCACGCACGGTTCCCGCAGGAATGACGTAATGGAAAATAACGCCGCACACGATGCCGAGCGCAAGCGCGATAAGAATGACTGACGTAAGGCCCAGCTTGCGCTGCTTCTTGCCGGCAGTTTGGTTTTCTTTGGTCATGGTCGACCTTTCTATGGGCTATTCGGCGAGCAGGCCGTGGGCGCCCAGGTAGTTTTTCACATCGTCTTGCCACGAAGGCATGGAATACACACCCGTAAGGCGCATCATGAGGTTATCGAGCTCAATGCGATAGGCCTCGGCGGGATCTTGGCGACCAACAAGCGTCGTGGTAGGAACGCCTGCCAAATCGCACACGTGCTTCGCGAATTCAAAACGGCTGCACAAGCCCTTATCGGCCGCATGGAACGTGCCGAATTCGTCGCATTCAAGCGCAGCGACGATGAACTCGGCCAATGTGTCGACCGACGTGGGACTCGCGTATTGGTTCGTAGGCACTTCCACGGTTTGGCCTTCGCGGCATGCTTTCAGCAGACGCGCGATAAGATCGTCTTCATTGGCCGTATATACCCAGCTTGAGCGTACGATAATGTGACGAGAGCACAGCTCGCGAACCAAACGCTCGCCCGCTTCTTTCGACTTGCCGTAAATATGAGGAGGCAGGGTTTTGTCGAACTCGTTGATGGGGTGGGCGATAACGCCAGGGAACAGGTCATCGGTCGAAAGATGCACAAGCGTTGCGGCAGAACTCGTCGCGGCGATGGCCAAATTGCGCGCGCCGAGCGCATTGACCTTGTAGGCCAAATCGGGGTTCGCCTCGGCGTCTTCTTTACGCGCCATGGCAGCGCAGTTAATAATGATTTCGGGGCGATAGGTGTCGGCATGCTGCACGACCGTGGTGAGATCGGTAATGTCGACTTCGATGTCGGTTGGAATGATGGTGTAGCGCGAATGGTCGAGCTTATGCTCAATGGCGCGACCTAATCGCCCGCTTGCGCCGGCAATCCATACGACCGTTTTAGGTTCAATGAACATGGGGATCCTTCCAGAAGATTTGGAAACTGGAAAAGTATACGCCACTTTTGCATGCTAAAGCGCTTCGATGCCATTTTTCTGTACGGAATGCCGGCAACTTCACTCGCATTCATTCCCAGACAGCCCGACTTCACTCCGGCATAGGCCCACCTGACATTTGCCTTACTTTCCACGCTCACGCGTCTCTCGCATTCGCCCCGAGTGCCATAATGTATGGCGAAAAGGAGGGCATTATGGTAGAGAACAGCCTACGAGACAAGCGCATTCTGGTGGTTGACGACGAACCTCAACTTCGCCGCATGATTGTGGACGTGCTTCGCGCCGAGGGGTTTTGCGCAATTTCGCAAGCAGGATCAGTCATGGAGGCGCTTGCCGTATTCCGCGAAACAAACCCCCAGCTTGCGCTGCTCGATGTCATGCTACCCGATGGCGACGGCTTTACGCTGTGCGAATACCTGCGGTCGCTTTCCGCAGGCACGCCCTTGCCTGTAATGTTCCTTACGGCGAAAAACGAGACCGAAGATCGCCTCGCGGGATTGCGCACGGGCGCCGACGACTACATTCCAAAGCCTTTTTCGCCTCAGGAACTCGTGCTGCGTGTATGCGCCGTGCTTCGTCGCTGCTATCCCGCCCAACCCGACACGCTTCAGCTCGCAGCGTGCACGCTTGACCTCTCGAACGCAGAAGCCATTCGCCCAAACGGTGAGCGCGTATCGCTCACCGTGAAAGAGCGCGATATTCTCACGGCGCTCGCACGCAATGCGAACCGCATTGTCACGAGCGAGGCGCTATGCGACGCCGCCTGGGGCGACAGCTTCGGGTACGGGCAATCGCTTATGACGCACATACGCCGCATTCGAGAGAAAATCGAGGCCGACCCCTCGCGTCCCGCATCACTCGTAACGGCGAAGGGCCTTGGATATAAGCTCGTTGTTCAGGGGTAGCGAATGGGATTCTTCAAGAAAAAAGCCCCGGCGCCCACCCGAGATGCAGCCGCCCAATGGCGCATCAATCGCACGCGCCGCCAAAGCTTCGCGCCTGCGTATTTCGCGAAACAGGCCTTCTTATTCATCGGTCTTACGATACTGGTGTTCTTCGTCGACATCGCTCTATATATCGTTTTCCAATTCGCGATTTACAACAACCACGATTACGACGGATCGCCCACCAGCACGACTTTTGAGGTCACCGACAACCTTTCGGCAACAAAGGACGAAAGCGGCGCGACGGTCTACAAGCTTCCCGACAATACCGCCTCGTGGCTCGACCAGCAAAATGCCTGGGCGATGCTCGTGGGAAATGACGGGGAAGTCCTCTGGAGCCACAATGCGCCCCCGGAAATCGCGAATCACACCTACACTCAAAACGACATCGCAAATGCCGCACGCACGTTCTACCTCGAAAACTACCCAACATTCTTCGGGACGAACCGTGACGATGGCACCGTTATCGTAGGATATCCCACAGACGAGTATGTGGCGTTTCCCATCAATTACATGGGAAACCGCGAGCTCGTCGCGATGATTGTTCTGGGGGTAGTCCTTATCTACCTTGACGCTCTCATCTTCTTTATGGTGTATAGCTTATCCAGGCGTCGTATGCTTAAGGCAATCACACCCGCTGTAGAGGCTCTCGACGATTTAGCCCACGGAGTGCCAACGCATATGGAAATGAAAGGGCCCCTGGCCGATATTGCGGAAAGCGTCAACGCCGCGAGCGCGATCATCCAGCATAAAGACGAAGCCCGCAAGCGATGGGTTTCAGGCGTAAGCCACGACGTGCGCACGCCGCTCGCCATTTCGATGGGGCATGCGGAACGCATCGCGAACGCGACGAACGCGCCGGCTGAGGTGAGGGAATCGGGCGAGGTCATAGTTCGCCAGAACGAACGCATTCGCGACTTGGTCGAAGACCTCAATATCGTCTCGAAGCTCGAATACGATTCGCAGCCCATGAACATCGAGACCATCCAGGTGGCTCCTTTCGCCCGCGGCATTGTGGCCGATTACCTCAATACGGGCATCGATGTGCAATATGACCTTGAGTTCTTCGATACCCCCACCGTGCAAGAATGCGCCATACAGGGCGATGAACGCCTGTTACGTCGAGCCGTACGAAACCTTATCGACAACGCGATGCGGCACAATGGCGAAGGGTGCAAAATCGCCCTCTCGCTCGATGTCGAGCCTTCAAACATGCTCGCGCTAACCGTTGCCGACAACGGACGAGGCTGCGACACGTCGCGCATAGGAGCCCTTATGGCGCAGGCGTCAACGCCTGATGCGAGTTACGACGCCCATGGCTTGGGACTCACGCTCGTGAGCCGCATTTCAATCATGCATGGAGGCTACGTGTCGTTTGCAAGCGAACCTAAGCGAGGATTCACAGCGACGATGCGCATACCCATCGCAATGCGTCAGAACGACCCGCCGCAAGCCAAATAACGCGAAAGTCAGGCAAATGTAAGATAGGCGCAAGGGCGCCGAAAGAAGCGTTTCGTACCTTTGGATTATCAGATAAACCGAAGGAAGGAAACGCCATGGGCCATGTGCTTGAGGTCGACAACATCGTAAAGCAATACGGGAAATCGAAGAAGAATTCGGGGGCGGCAACCCTCGCACTCGCAGGAGTCAGCTTCTTCGTCGATGCGGGAGAGTTCGTTGCCATCATGGGCCCTTCGGGGTCGGGCAAATCGACGTTGCTCAATTGCATCTCGACGATCGACGCCCCGACCTCGGGGTCGATTCGCGTCGCTGGGCGCGACGTCACGAAAATGCGCGGGGGAGAGCTCGCAAAATTCCGCCGCGACCAACTCGGCTTTATATTTCAAGACTCGAATCTGCTCGATACCCTCACCGTGCGCGAGAATATCTCGCTCGCGCTCACGATTCAAAAGAAACCGACGAGCGAGATACCTCCCATGGTCGACGAAATCGCGACGAGGCTGGGCATTACAGAGATTCTGGAGCAATATCCCTACCAAATCTCGGGCGGCCAAAAACAACGCGCCGCAGCAGCGCGCGCGGTCATCACGAAGCCAAGCCTCATTTTGGCCGATGAGCCCACAGGTGCACTCGACTCAAAATCGTCCAAACAGCTGCTCGAAACGTTTTCAACGCTCAACCGCATGGGCTCGACGCTCGTCATGGTGACCCACGACGCCTTCGCGGCAAGCTGGTGCTCGCGCATCATCTTCATTCGCGACGGTGCACTCTATGGCCAAATCCAACGAGGCGCGCTCAACCGCACGCAGTTCTTCGAAACTATCGTTGCCGCGACCACGCAGATGGAAAGCGAGGCCGCCAATGCTCGTTAAACTCGCCTTCGCGAACGTGCGCAAATCGGCGCGCGATTTCGCCGTCTACTTCTTCACGCTCGTGTTGGGCGTGGCGGTTTTCTACGCATTCAATTCCATCGCCGATTCCTCAGCGGTACAAAGCTTGCCAACCGACGTCTCGGAAGTCGTTCAGCTCCTATCTAACATCATTGCAGGCGTATCGGTTTTTATCGCGATTGTGCTTGGCTTTTTGGTGCTCTATGCCAACGCGTTCCTCATTCGACGCCGTAGAGCCGAATTCGGCATGTATTTGACGCTCGGCATGGGGAAGGGGGATTTGCTGAAAATCTCAGCGTGCGAAACGCTTATCGTTGGCGCCGCGTCACTTGCGGTTGGCCTGCTTGCAGGCGTTGCGCTTTCGCAAGCGCTCACATGCTTGTGCCTTTCCATGATGGCTCAGCCAGTCGAGGGCGTAACGCTGTCGTTTTCGACAAAAGCATTCACAATGACCGTCGCAACCTTCGCGGCCATCTTTGCCGTATCGATGTTTTGGAATTCTGCACACCTCGCGAAATCGAAGCTCATCGATCTGCTCGCGGGTTCGCGTAAAAACGATAAACCTCGCCTGCGCAACCTGCCGCTTTCGTTTGCCCTGTTCATTGTCTCGCTGTGCATCATTGGCTATTCATACTCCATGCTGCTGCGAACAGGGCTTCTTGGCGACGATATGTCGAACCTGTTCATAGAAACGGTTCTCGTGAGCGCGGGAACGGTGCTGCTCTTCTTCTCGCTTTCGGGTTTTCTGCTTAAAGCTGCGCAAATGGCGAAGCCACTCTACCTGCGCGGGTTGAACATGTTCTTCCTTCGTCAGCTCGCATCGCGCATCAATTCCACGTTCGTCAGTATGTCGGTTATCGCCATGACGCTCTTCCTCGCGCTTACAAGCGTGTGCGGCGGCATTGGCATCGTCGACGCCATGCAGAAAAACGCCGAGAACGGAATGCGATGCGACGCGTCGTTCACGAGCTATTACGCCATGAATACCTATGACGAGAACGGAAACGTAAGCACGCAATCGCTCGTCAATGGCCTTGTAGAAGAATCGAATTTCGATGCAGCCGTCGGCCTTTCGAAGCATACCGAGCAATATGGGGCCCCGTCTTGGGACAGCATGGTGGAAAATTCCGCGCAAATCAATTTCTACCCGAGCAACGTGTCGTTCGATACGCTGCACGACCTCACGGGCCTCAATCTGCTCGACTCAGTTGGCGCGGGTCTTATAACCCCCGACACGACGAAGCAGAAAGCTTCCCTCATCAAGGTTTCAGACTTCAATGCCGCCCGTGAGCTTTGCGGTCTTGAGCCGGTTACAGTCAACGATGGCGAATGCCTGCTGTGGTCCGACTACGCGACATCGCAGCCGTATCTGACGAGCGTTGCGGCGCAGCAACCGGCAATCTCCATTGGCGACGTGCAGCTTAAGGCGCAGCGCGAAATCGCGACAGACACCATTGAATGCACGAGCGTGAGCACGAGGGCGTTTCAAATTGTCGTTCCCGATGATGCCGTAACAGGCGAGCCGGCCTTTGCGGTTTTCGACGCTCGCATTGCCGATGACATGCAAGAGGAATTTGCCAGCTTCTGCCAAGCATTGTGCGACAGAAACAATGCGGAGGAAGATTCCTGGCCCATGTACATGTATCAAAATGTCGCGGGCGTGCAGGCCAACAGCCACAACCTCACCGCACTTGTGAGCTACCTCGCAATGTATATCGGCTTCATCATGGTCGTGGCATGTGCAGCAATTCTCGCCATACAGCAGCTCTCCGACGCAAGCGATAACGCACGTCGCTACGAACTGCTCGCCAAACTGGGCGCACCGCAGCGCATGATTTCAGGGGCGCTCTTCAAACAGGTGCTCGTTTGTTTCGCGTTTCCCCTGGTCGTAGCGATTGCACATACTATTTGCGCCATGCAGACGGTAAAAGACCTCGTTCTTGTATTCGGCAACTTCAATTTGAGCGCAACCGCGCTTATGACGGCCGCAATCTTTCTTGCGGCGTACGGTATGTATTTCCTCGTAACGTATTTCAGCGCCCGCGCCATCGTTATGCCAAAGCGTTCGTAGCCACGCGAGATTGAGGGTAGGGGAATCCCCGCCCGCGGCTGCGCAGGAACGCGGTCCATTGCGAGTTTGCGTCAACGAATTGATGTATAGGCCCGAGCAATTGCGAGCGCCGCATTGCGCACTTGGTCCTCCGACAATTGAAGATATTGAACGACGTAACGGCTACGGTTCGTTGCGTCGTTTTCGCTTATACTGAATTCTCGAAGCGAGGGCATGCGCACCGAATTTTCAGCGAGGCTTTCGGCGAATCGAGCATCATCGATTTCGGGAAAACCAAGAACGAAATGCAGGCCAGCATCATGCCCCGCGACAGTGAAGCTTCCCTGAGGCAATGCGTCCTTAAGCGTTGCGAGGAAGGCATCACGCACATCGCGGGCATGGGTACGCAAACGATTCACATGCCGTTCAAATTCGCCGCGCTGCATGAAGCGGGCGAGAGCAAGCTGATCAATCGCCGGAACTGTGCATGAATAGAACGCCATCTCGCCTCGATAACGGCGAGCCAAATGGTCGGGTAGCACCATGTAAGCGATGCGAAAAGCCGAGCCGAGGCTTTTTGAAAACGTGTTGGTATATATGACGCGCTCAGAAGCATCGATTCCCTGAAGCGTAGGAATCGGGCGCCCAGCCAGGCGAAACTCGCAGTCGTAATCGTCTTCAATAATATAGCGGCCAGGCACCTCGGTCGCCCAACCGAGCAATTCGTGACGACGACTCACGCTTGTCACGATACCCGTGGGGAACTGGTGGGAAGGCGTGATATGCAGCGTGTCGACGCCCGCCGCACGAACCAAGGCCATCGACACACCCGATGCATCAAGCGGAATAGGGGAAAGGCGCACATTATTTGCTCCATACACCCTGCGAAGCCTTGGATAGCCGGGGTCTTCAACGCCGACGGTTCTGTTTCGGCCAATGAGCTGCACGATAAGGTTGTACAGAGTTTGCGCGCCCGAACCCACCACGATATTCTCGGGCGGAGCTACGAGCCCACGCGTCTGTCGGAGGTATCGCGATATCTCCTCGCGAAGCGCCATACACCCCAAAGGGTCGCTCTCGCCAACGAGCGCAGATGCGGGCTCCTGCGTAAGCGTGTCGCGCAGCGACTTCGACCACGAAGCTAACGGGAAAAGGCTTTCGGGAAGCTGGCCTTTCGACAAATCGAATGCGTATGAGGGCGAAAAGACCGGCTCTTCTTCACCTTTGTGCTCGAATGCATCAGGCATGAAGGTACCCGCGGGTGCGACACCACCCTCCTTCGTAAGGGCGCGAGTATTCGAGCTTGAAATATGCGCAGCGAAATAGCCGCGGCGTGCACGCGATTCGACATAGCCTTCCGCAATGAGCTGGCGATAGGCACCTTCGACCGTGACGATGCTCACCCCCAAATGATCGGCAAGCTTACGCTTTGAAGGGAGTTTTTCACCTGCCGCGATGGAGCCGTTTTCAATGTCGGCACGCATGCAATCGTACAGATACGCGTACAAAGATTCTTCCCCGCGCTGATCCATATCATAGGTAAGCATGGCGCCTGCTTTCAAACTGACCTTATCACTTTAGCTAACTAAAGCAATCTGGTATTAATCTGACCCTAGTAAAACAATGCAAAGTGGTGCTACGAATAATACCAGTAACTCGATAGGATTTCAGGCATTCCAAACAAAGCCCGAAAGGAAGGCCATCATGACTGAAGCTACCGAAAATCGCTCGCAGCTCAACCGCAACCTCGCCCAAATGCTCAAGGGCGGCGTCATCATGGACGTCACCACACCCGAGCAAGCGCACATCGCCGAGGAAGCCGGCGCGTGTGCCGTTATGGCCCTGGAGCGCATTCCTGCAGACATTCGCGCAGCTGGCGGGGTGTCGCGCATGAGCGACCCGAAAATGATCAAGGGCATCCAGGAAGCCGTAAGCATCCCGGTTATGGCGAAATGCCGCATTGGACATTTCGTCGAAGCTCAGATTCTTGAGGCGATTGACATCGACTACATCGACGAGTCTGAGGTGCTTTCGCCCGCCGATGATGTGTACCACATCGACAAAACGAAGTTCGCCGTGCCGTTCGTGTGCGGCGCGCGCGATTTGGGCGAAGCCCTTCGCCGTATCGCCGAGGGGGCATCCATGATTCGCACCAAGGGCGAACCGGGCACGGGCGACGTCGTTCAGGCCGTGACTCACATGCGCGCTATGCAGAGCGAGATTCGCCGCGTGGCAGGTATGGCCGAAGATGAGCTCTTCGAGGCGGCCAAGCAGCTCGGTGTTCCGTATGCCCTGCTCAAGGAAGTGCACGACAACGGCAAACTCCCCGTTGTCAACTTCGCTGCAGGCGGTGTGGCGACCCCGGCCGACGCTGCGCTCATGATGCAGCTCGGCGCCGAGGGCGTCTTCGTGGGCTCCGGCATTTTCAAGAGCGGCAACCCCGCAAAGCGCGCCGCCGCCATCGTGAAGGCCGTCGCGAACTACGCCGATGCAAAACTCATCGCCGAGCTTTCCGAAGATTTGGGCGAAGCCATGGTAGGCATCAACGAAAGTGAAATCGCCCTGCTCATGGCCGAACGCGGCAAATAATCAAGTTACCCGCTCCTTGAATTGCCGCATTCGCGTTCAATGCCTGAGCTCGCACGAACAGCACATTAAGTGCTGTTCGGCTCGTGCGGAAGAACGCGACTCCAGCAATTCAAGGAGCTTCTTTTATTTCAGATTCTTTCGGTAGATTATCTAAAGCGACAATCGGCCCTCGACGGCTGCCCAATACGAGAGCGTGTTGTCCATTCTCGCTATAGGAATCCATTGAAACGTGAAATGGAGAGATTCGCGAGTCGCCCATGGGATTGGATGGCAGCGTCCGCACGAGCCGAACAGCACCTACGTGCTGTTCGTGCGAGCCCAGGCATCGTCTGCCATACGATTCCATAGGCGACTCGCAGATGGAGTTTCGAATATGGCTAAACCTCTTATTGGCGTTCTGGCCGTCCAGGGCGCCTTCATTGAACATGAACATAAGCTTGAGCAGCTTGGCGCGCAATGCGTCGAGCTCCGACAAGCGAGCGACTTGAACCAGCAATTCGATGGCATCGTGCTTCCCGGCGGAGAATCGACCGTGCAAGGCAAGCTGCTTCGCGAACTTGGCATGTTCGACGACCTGCAGGCGCGAATCGCCAGCGGCATTCCGGTGCTTGCGACCTGCGCTGGCATGATTCTGCTTGCGAACGAAGTATCGCAGGGCAAGGGCACGGGCGCCAAATCCCTTTCGACGTTCGCAGAATCGGTCGCTGGCTCCACCCTGCACGTGACCAGCAACACGCCCGATCCAGCTGCGCCGCCCTATTTCGCCACCATGAACATCAAGGTTCGTCGCAACGCATACGGTCGCCAGTTGGGCAGTTTCCGCGCTATCGAGGAATTCAAAGGGCTCGGCGCGGTTCCCATGACATTTATTCGCGGCCCCTTGGTCGAAGAAGTGGGCGAGGGCGTCGAGGTGCTTGCTCGCGTGAACGGCGATATCGTCGCGGTTCGCCAGGGCAACCAGCTTGCGCTTTCATTCCATCCCGAGCTCGATGCCGACAATTCCATTCACCAGCTGTTCTTGGATATGGTTAAGGGCAAGTAGCCATATGCTCCGTGCGCTTTAAGTCTATATCGCTGGCACTTATATCTTAGAGTGGGGCAGGAGACAAT
>NZ_CDRRGL010000012.1:0-29889 GCF_977041755.1 Slackia sp. | reverse complement strand
CAACTGCTTTCTGCACGGCAGTAAAGTATACGTCAGAAACTAAAGGCGCAAGGGCGCACACGAGCATTCCACACCTAAGGCGCATATCGAAAGGGGTCTCACGTGGCGGATAACCAGCATTCATGCGAAATCGCACCGGGCATTTTCCTTATCAAGGTACCCCTGCCCGAAAACCCGCTTAAGCAACTGAATTCCTATTTAATTTTCGATGAAGACCGTCCCACGCTCGTGGACGTCGGCTTCAACCGCATAGAGTGCGAGCAGGCATTGCGCCGAGCCCTCGATGATTTTGGCCTCGATTTCCAAGACATCGATGTGCTTGCGACACATAGCCACCCCGATCACGTGGGCAACCTCGATCGCATTTGGCGTCCGAGTATGCGCGTATACGCCCATATGCATTCATTCGAAGAGCCGCGCATCATGAATAAGCTGCAGAGCAGCACGTTTTTGCCCATCGTCGACGCGGTGACCCTGTGCGCCGAATCGCAACGCCAGCCCTCGCGCGTATTCTCGACCGACCTTTCCGCCGTGAAGGGCGACTACCCCGTGACCTATCTGAAAGATGGCGACATCTTCCGCCGCGGAAACTACCGCTTCCAAGTCATCGAAACGCCTGGCCACCATATGACGCATATCTGCCTCTATGACGAGGCATCGAAAATCATGCTCACGGGCGACCATGTGCTCGAGCGCATCACCCCGAACATCTCGTCATTCATGCTCGAGACCGACGAGCTCGGCGACTTCCTTGCGAGTTTGCGGAAGGTACGCGACTACGACGTGAAATTGGCTCTCCCCGGCCACGGAGAGCCCTTCAGCGGGCTTGCGCGACGCGTAGACGAGCTCATCGCCCACCACGAGGCGCGCCTCACCGAAATGGAAGACCTTGTGCGCGCCGGCCATCACGACATCATCGACATCACAAGTAACGCGAGCTGGAAATATCCCAATTGGGAAAGCTGGGCAATGGAGCAGAAGTTTTTCTCCCTCGGCGAAACGCTCGCCCACCTCGTGCATGACGTGCATTGTGGGACGATTCGCATGATTATTGAAGGCGAAGTCGTCGAATTCTACCTCGCGGAATAGCGAGGAGGTTTCGTTTCGCTATACACGAACAAGCTTGGTCACGGCGGTTCTGCCTTGCGGCGGCTTCCCCAAGGGCCGTCTGAGTTCATGCATGCTTTTATTCAAAAGCTAAACGAAGCCAGGCGAGCGCATAGTGAGCGCAGCGAACGGTAGCGAGCCGTGGCCTTAGGGAAGCCGCCGCAAGGTAGAACCGCTCGCCCAAATATCCAACAAAGGCGCATATGAAAAAGGACGCTTACGCGTCCTTCTTTCTATTCGAACTTGAAATTCTTAAGCGCGGCGAATTGGCTCGGCTTGCCGGAATCGGTTCGCACGACATCGTCCTCGACGGGCTTGCAGCCGCAAGGGCCGTCGTTGAGGTTCGCGCCGCATTGCGGGCACAAACCCTTGCAGTCTCCAGCACACAACGGCACATAGGGCAAATCGACCAGCACGGCAGCCCTGAGGATAGGCTCGAAATCGAGCTGGTTGCTCTCGGGAAGATAGTCGAACTCGTCTTCATCCATATCTTCGGGCGCTTCCGATTCGCCCGGAATAATAAGATACGCCTCAAGCTCACCATTCACATCGTATTCGACTTCGTCGAGGCAGCGAGAGCATTCGGTCGCAACAACGCCGGTGATGGAGCCCGTAACAAGCAAGGCGCCGCCAACATTGCTCACAAAAGCGTTCCACTGCATGGCACCAACCGTTTTGTAATGGTCGGGGCCGAAGTCAAACTCGCCCATGTCATAGGTTCCCTCGAAAGAAGAGCTCTCCGCCGGGGCGAAGAGCTCTGCAGGAACGTCTATGACCAGCGGATTATTTTCCACGGTCGCAGCCATTAGCGGCCGATTCCCTGGTTGTTCAAGCGATCGCGGCAACGGCGAACGCTCGTGATAAGCGTATCGAGGCTCTGCTCGACGTGGCCAAACACCTCGTCAGCGTAGTCTTCGGCGCCAGCGCGCGTCTGACGCTCGAGCTCGCGGGCGTCGGCCATGATGGTGTCGGCCTGCTGCTGCGCGATGCGCACGATTTCCTGCTCGCTGGCAATCGTCATAGCCTGGCTGCGAGCGTCTTCGATGAGGCGAGAGCTCTCGGCTTCCGCATCGTCGAGGAGGCTCTGGCGCTCACGAACGATTTGGCGCGCCTGCGCGAATTCGCCCGGGAACGTATCGCGAATTTCATCCATAATCTCAAAAGCCGCGGTGATGTCGACTTGGCGAAGATTGTTCTTGCCGAACACCGGTTTCGAATCCTCAAGAAGGATAGAGAGTTCCTCAATGAGACCGAGAACTCCTGTTTCGTCCATTGCATCCCTTTCATGCCTGCTGCGAATATGCTGCATTTCAATACACTGCGGAAGGCCGCAGGTTGCTTTCATTGCAATCGATAAGATACTTGGCACCTTATCGCAAGTCAAACTATTCTAGCATGAAAAACGAGCGCGCAAGGCTTTCTCCACACCAGGCGTCACAAGCTCAGAAATATTGCCATGGAACGAAGCGATTTCGCGCACGATAGAGCTCGACAGGTACATGTATTGCGGCGGAGACATGATGAACACGGTCTCGATCGAATCATTCAAGCGATAATTCGCCGCGGTCATTTGGAATTCGTATTCGAAATCGGTAATGGCGCGCAGGCCTTTCACGACGAACTTGCAGTCGATTTCCTCGGCGAAATGCACGAGCAAGTCGTCAAAGCCCACAACCGAAACGTTGTCCAGGTGGGCCGTGGCTTCCTTCGCGAGCGCGACGCGCTCTTCGAGCGTGAACAAGGGGCGCTTTTTGTCGCTTTTCGCAACGCCCACAATAACCTCGTCAAACATCTGAGATGCGCGGGCAATGACGTCGATGTGCCCATTGGTAATAGGGTCGAATGTACCCGGAACCAACGCTCTTCTCACGATAATCCTCCTTATATGGGAAACGCATTCCCTTCCACTGCGTTATTCCGCAGGCTCAGCGTCTTCCTGAAACGAAAACAGCACGAAGCCAACCTTGGACTTGCCAAAGATTTTGTTCGCATGAATCTCAACGGACTCGCCCGTTTGCTCGATGAAACCCGCTACGTCAACCTTCGAATGGTGTTCGTAGGTTATCACTGCATCGGGCGCGAGCATACCACGCTCACGCAACGTTTGGACGAACGCCCACACTTCTTCGGTAGGATACGCGTACGGAGGATCCAAAATCACGATGTCGAAAGGCGCACCGTACACGGGCGGCGTGGCAAGCACATCGGCCTGGCGAACGCGAGCGCGCTCCTGCGAAAGCTTCAACATATCGATATTGGAGCGCAATGCTTCGAGAGCAGCCTTGTCGCGTTCGAAAAACACCGCCGATTCGGCGCCGCGCGAGAGACATTCGATGCCAAGGGCGCCGCTGCCCGCAAATGCATCGAGCACATGCGCGCCCTCGAGCGAGCCATAGGCCGAAATGAGCGAGCTTATGAACGATTCCTTCACGCGATCGGTAGTCGGTCGCGTATCCATTCCCGTGGGGGCTTTAAGGTTTCTGCCCTTGAAATCTCCTGCGATAACCCTCATCGCACGCCTCCTTTTTTCGCTATGTGCGTCTTACGCTGCGCTTCAGCGGAAAACACCGCATCCACTTCGCGCAGATAAAGCTTTGATTCAAGCGTATTCGCACGAACCTGAGTTTCCATATATTCACGCGCGTCGGCGTGAGCGGCCTCGATCACAGCTCCGTCGCGAACCACGTTCACGAGCTTGAGCACCGAGGCGCCATGTTGGCGATTGCCTAAAATATCGCCTTCGCGGCGAAGTGACAAGTCATATTCGGCGAGTTTGAAGCCATCTTCGGTTTTCTCCATAGCCGACAGGCGTTCGCATGCCGCCTTATCGCCCGTGGCTGAAATCAAACACATGAAACCGGGTTTTTCACCGCGGCCCACGCGTCCACGCAGCTGATGAAGCTGAGAAAGGCCGAATTTATCAGCGTCTTCCACAATCATCACCGTTGCATTGGGCACGTCAACGCCAACCTCGATGACCGTCGTGCTCACAAGCACATCAATCTCGCCTGCGCGGAAGCGCTCCATGACCTCGCGCTTCGCCGCCGCCTTCATGCGACCGTGCAAAAGCCCCACCCTATACGCCGAAAATGTTTTCGCTTGCAGGAATTTCGCCTGAGCCTCGGCCGCCTTCGAATCATCGCCCGAGAAATCGTCGAACGAATCGATATACACCGGCTCGCCCTGCTCTCCGGCGGTTCCGGAATAGCCGAAACGCGAGCGCTCTTTAGGGCGCGGCCCAGAAGCTTGCGCAGCCGCGCCGCCCTGGGAGCCGACCAAGGGGCACACGATATAAGCTTGCTCTCCCCTTTTACATGCCTCAAGCGCCACGTCGTAAGCGCGGCCACGCTCGCGAAAGCCATACACCTTCGTCGTGCGTGGCGGGCGCTCGAAGGGAATCTCGCGCAAATACGACTGCGTCATAGAGCCATACAGCGCCAGGGCGAGCGTGCGAGGAATGGGCGTCGCGGTCATTTCGAGCACATCGCACGCCGCACCCTTCGCCATAAGGGCTTCACGCTGGTCAACGCCGAAACGTTGCTCCTCATCAATAATCACGAGCCCGCAATTGTGGCACACCACATCATCCACAAGCAGCGCATGCGTGCCAAAGCACACCGAAATCGAGCCCGAGGCCAAACCTTCGAGAATCGCCTCGCGTTCTGAAGCGGGCGTCGAGCCTGTAAGCTTCGACCAGGTCACGCCCGATTTTTCGAGAAGGGGTCCCAAGCCTTGCGCATATTGGTCGACGAGCACCTCGGTGGGGCCCATCATGAGGGCCTGCTCACCAGAATCGGCCGCCATAACGAGCGCAAACGCCGCAACCATGGTTTTGCCCGTACCCACATCGCCCAAAAGCATATGGCGCATGCGCTCGGGGGCCGCCATGCGCTGCGAGATATCGGCAACCGCACGCTGTTGGTCGCCCGTCAAAGAGAAGGGCACATGTTCCTCAAACGCCCTGCGGGCTGGGCCGTCAACGACGTGCGTGCGCGGCGAAGCGTCACCGAGTTCCGCTTGCGCCTGCTGCATCAAATGCATTTCAAGTGCAAGCACTTCCTCATACACCAAACGACGGCGTGCCTGGGCTTGCTCGGCCATATCGACGGGGAAATGAATCGCGCGCAATGCTTCCGCACGCGGCATAAGGCGATACTTCGCGCGAAGCGAAGCGGGCAGCGGGTCGTACACGCGCCCGAGCTGAGCGAGCGCCCCACGCACGATGCGACGCATTTGGCCTTGCGGCACCTTCTCGGATGCGCTATGCACAGGAATCACCTGACCGGTGACTTCTTCGACGTTGTCGCCATCGACCTTATCGAGGAAAGGCATGGTCATGCGCAAGAAACCGTAGTTGAACTCAACTTTGCCCGCAACGCTTACACGCATGCCGGGGGTAAGCGTTTTCACAAGCCAGGGCTGCTTGAAAAACGTGACGATAAGCGTACCCGTGCCATCGACGAGCGTGACTTCCACCAGATCGAACTTCGGCTTGGGGCGCTTAAGAACGGCCTCATGCACCGTAGCGACAATGGTGGCATTTTCGCCAATGCGCGCCTGTCCGATGGTGCAGATATTCGACATATCAAGGTAGCGCTTGGGGTAATGCGCGAGCACGTCGCGAATCGTCGTGGCTCCAAAACGCGACAAAGCCGCCGCCCTGCCCGACGAAACGCCCGGAATGGAAGTCACGGGTGCGTCAAGAGCCAGGGTGGCGGCCAAGCGGTCAGACATGATGAAGTTGTTGCGCTACTCGAGCGAGAACACGACGGGGTAAAGCGCCTGCTCGCCGCGGTGCGGGTCAATCTCAAGGTCTTCGTAGGCCTCTTCGATGCGAGCGACCAGCGCCCCAAGGTCTTCGTCGCTGAAATCTTCGCCAGCGAGAATCGTCATGGTATCAGCGTCGTCGGCCTCCATGGTTTCAAGCAACGCGAGCACAACGTCGGAGACGTCGGAGCCAACGGCTTCAATGGAGCCATCGGCAATGCCAATGACGTCGCCATCTTTGATGGGATTGCCGTGGGCGTCTTTCGAGTCTTTGATGGCATGGGTGACTTCGCCGGTTTTCACCTCGGCGAAAGCCTCCGTCATGGCCTCGACGTTTTCTTCGAGCGAAGCTTCGCCATCGAAGCCGAACATCGCAGAAAACGCCTGCGGCACGCTCGTGGTGGCAACGACTGCGCACGGCTTCTCGGAAACCTCGACACAGGCCTGAGCAGCCATGATGATATTCTTGTTGTTGGGCAGAATGACGACCGAGTCGGCATTGACCTTGTTGACGGCAGCAAGGATGTCGGCCGTGGACGGGTTCATGGTTTGACCGCCAGAAATAACGACATCGACACCGAGAGATTCGAGAATCTTGGCCGTGCCAGAGCCGGGAGCCACAGCAACGACGCCAAGCGGCTTGTGCTCGGCTTCGAGCTGCGCCTCGATTTTCTCGTTGCGCTCGTCGCTTTGCAGCTTCATGTTGTGGACATGCACTTCAGAGATCTGGCAATCGTGCGTAAGGAACCAGCCCAGAACCTGGTCGGGGCGGTTGGAGTGCACGTGCACCTTGAAGTTGGGGTGCATGCCGACCATGAGGTCGCAGTCACCCATGGTAGGCAGGAAGTCTTTCGCAGCATCAACGTCAATCGTGTTGGAATGCACGAGGAATTCGGTGCAGTAACGGAACGCGGAATCAACGTCCCAGTCGTCGATCTGTTCGATTTCCGCCTTCGGAGCAGGACGAGACATCGCGAGCGCGTCGCCAGCGAAACCTTCCTTGCCCGTGAGGGTTGCGGCGAACGCGTCGATGAGAATAGCCAGGCCAAAGCCGCCAGCGTCAACGACGCCGTTCTCTTTCAGCACAGGCAGGAACTCGGGCGTGCGCTGCACCGATTCATATGCGCCGTTCACGATGAAGTCGAGCGCCTCTTCGGTGTTGAGCTTCTTCTTGCGAGCCTTCTTCGCGGCGGCCGCGGTATCTTTGATTACGGTAAGAATGGTGCCCTCAACCGGTTTGCGCACGGCCTGAAACGCCACTTCGGTCGCGCGAGCGAAGCAGGAATCAAGAGACGCGGTGGTAATGCCCTCTTCTTCGAAGCCTTCGAATCCCTCGCACAAGCCGCGCAGGATCTGCGACGTAATAACGCCGGAATTGCCGCGGGCGCCCATGAGCGCACCCGTGGTGATGGTCTTGCGAATTTCCGCACTCGAAGCGCCAATCGGAAGCTTCGCAAGGTTGTCGACGACCATTTGCATGGTGAGCGACATGTTCGTGCCGGTGTCGCCATCGGGCACGGGGAACACATTGAGGCGGTTGACCTCGTCTTTGCGGTCGGAAAGCGCCTTTTGGGCAGCAGCGATCGCGTTCAGAACTTCATGCGTAGAATAGTTGCTCATATTAGGTGGTGTCTCCTCGATGACCTTTAGCAAAGCTCGCTATTTGCGAACTTTGATGCCCTGAACGTGCACTTCAATGCCATCGAGCGGCACCTGCGCAAACTCATTGAGCACATAGGTAACGTTGTCGATAAGGTTCTGCGAAACGACGGTGATGTTGGTGCCGTATTCGATAACCACATACAGATCGACGTGAATGCCAGCCTCGCGGGGCGTCACGATAACGCCGCGGCGCAGGCGGTTGGCGGGAAGAATCTTCGCGATGCCGTCTTGCAAAGAAGGCGCTGCCATGCCAACGACGCCGTAGCAGCCGAGGGCGGCGGTACCAGCGAGGTCGGCCAGCACGTCGTTAGATACGTGAAGATTGCCGGAAATCTTTTGCGTCATGAAATCGTCCTTTCCCACGACTGCGAGACAAACATTAAGTATACCCGTTTCAGCGCAGGCGCGGTGATACTTTGATACTCAAAGTACTCTTGCACACAAAAAAGCCCGCAGAAGCGGGCTTTTGCGTTTGTGCAGTTGTCGCGCTTTAGCCGCGGACGACCTTGCCGGCCTTCATGCAGGAAGTGCAGACATTCATCTTGCGGGACTTGCCGTCGACGACGACGGAAACCTTCTGAATGTTCGGACGGAAGGTACGATTGGTTACGCGGTGGGAGTGGCTGATGCTGCGACCGGCCACGGGGTGCTTACCGCAAATTTCACAAACCTGGGACATTTCTCTCACTCCATTACTTCAGATAATCTCTGATTACAGGCAAAAAAGCTTGATTACTATAACACACGATTAGAGGTCACACAAGAAAAGTTGTGACTTCTTGTGTTCTGTGTCGAAAACGTGAACGGCAACCTACAAACGGTTTCCGATTCGCATCCGATCGACTCGCGCTCGCGAGCAAAAACCAGGCCCGCACGAACGAGGATGCATCCCTGGTGTTTTAAAACCCAGGAACCTGTTAAACGCTACGAGCATTTAACAGGTTCCGATAGCAAGGAAGCCAAGGTTGAAGGCCATGCAACGAACGTCTAGCCGCGATACTTCTTATCGATGACCATGAGGCGGCCGCAGCTCGGGCATACCGAAAGCGGAGCCTCGGCACGAAGCCCTAACGCGCGACTGTGGTCGAACGTCGTGCGGCATACCGTGCAAGCATTTTCGTTCAAGGCGGAAAGCGCCACCCCTCCCTTCGCCTTCGCGATGCGCTCGTAAGTCGCAAGCAGTTTCGAGTCGTTGACGAATGCGACCATGCGATCGCGTTCAGGCTTGAACTGGTTCACCCTCGCCAGAATCTCGCCGCCCTTCGCGCGGTATTCGGCGATGAGCTTTTCCTCTTTCGCGCACAGCGAAGCCTCAATGGCGTCAATCTCGCCCTCGAGTTTCCCCATTTGAGCGAGCTTTTCTTTATAGCCGGCGATTTCATCGACGAGCGTATCGCGACGCTTTTGGTAGCCCGAAAGCTCCTTGCTGTGCAGCGTAATGGAGCGGTAGTCACCGCCCGCTGTATCGATGAGGTCTTGCGCCACCTTTGATTTGCGCGCCAAATCGGCATCTTCGCCCTCGGCGTGCGCAAGCTGGGTTTGCGTATCTTTATGCATGCCCACAATGGTGCGGCGTTTTTCGGCTAGCGCCGCCTTCTTATGGCGCACGTCGAGAATCGCCATTTTCTGGGGAAGCTCGTCGAGTTGCTTGTTCAGTCGCGCGCATTCCGAATCGATCGCCTGAAGCTTCAACAGCGCCGCGATTTGCTCTTGGGTTACCTGCACTAGACCCTCCTCGTTTCGGGATGCTGCCACGCATCGTTTTGATCGAGCAACGCTATCTTCTCACGAGCAACGCCCACACGAACGCACGATTCGGCGAGAATTCGCGCAAAAGGCAATTCCGACACATCGTGGCCAAGCTCAATGATGCACAGGCCCTGCTGCGACGCCTCAAGCGCGGCATGGTATTTCACTTCGCCGCACACAAGCACGTCAATCCCGCGCTTCACGCACTCAGAAGCCGCATCGCCGGCGCCGCCCGTCCATGTGCATACCGTGGAAAGAGACGTATCCATGGTGCCCCACACGCGCGGTGCCCGACCGAACACCGCCATACAACGAGCCGATAGGTCGCCGAGCGTGAGGCCCTCGCTGGCTTCGACGGCACAGATTTGACCATAGCCGAGCGATTCGTCGCGAGCAAGCGGCTCAAGCACAGTCGAGGGCTTCAAGCGCAGCATGCCTGGAAGCATGGATTGCGCAGGCGCACTCACATCGAGCGCCGTGTGCCAATTCGCAAGCGCCACACCCAAGCGCGCCGCTTCGAACACCACCGAACCCGGCACGCAGGCACGAGCCGAAAGCGGCATGAACTCATCGGGAGCGTCGAGAAACGCAGGATGATGCGTCACGAGCACGTTCGCGCCGAGCTGCGCGGCTTCGCGAACGGCAGACACCGTAGGGTCGAGCGCGCAGGCCACGCCTTCGATTTTTGCCGAAGGGTCGCCCACGAGCAGGCCGGTTCGATCCCATGGTTCAGCGTCGGCCGGCGGAAACATGCGATTCAGGGCGGAGACGAGCTCGCCCACCAACGCAGGTGTCTGCGTACCCTTTTCCGCAAGAGGCCCACGGCCCACATGGCGCAGCCCCCGCTGTTCCTCATCAAACTCGTATTCCTCTTCATTAGCCATAATCGGCCTCCTTGTCTTTCGAGCCGTATTGGTTATTCGCACCTGTTAAATGTTCGTAGCGTTTAACAGGTCGTAAGCACGTGCCGCGCGCTATAAAGAAGCCGCCCCGAAAGGCGGCTCGTCAACATCACAAATCGACCATGCGCACACCACGGCCACGCGTAGGAACGGCGAGCTGCGTATAGCCGGCAGCACGCATGTAATCGTAAGCGCGTTCGATATCGCGCGCGATATGCTCCTTGCAATGCGCGTCGGTTCCCACCGTGCACGCAACGCCCTCGGCGCGAAACGCCTGCAAAAGCGACGGCGATGGATAGTACTCGGCGCACTCGGCATATGCGCCCGAGGTATTCACCTCGACCATGCGCCCACCCTCGCGCGCCGCCCTCGCCATGCGCTCATACAAAGGCTCAAGATCGAATTCGGGCTTCGGGCTGAACTTCTTCACCACGTCGGCGTGCGCCATCACGGTAAACGGCATGTCGCTTTTCGCAGCCTCGCACCAAAGCTCGACATAGCGGTTCCAGAACGCCTCAAGGTCAACCGACTTCCAACGCGACATATTCTTATGGCTCACCATAAGCCAACGGTCAACGAAATGAATCGAGCCGAGCACAACGTCGAACCGGTCAAAGTCGCTCGCATGCAAAGCGCGCGTTTCGTCTTTGCCAAGCCAATCGAGCTCACAGCCCAAAAGCACGTCGATATCGTCGCGCTTCTGCTGCTCCCGCACAGCGTCAATATAGGCCTCAAGCCGCTCTGCCGGCATGGTGGAGCGCTTCGACGGGTCGAGCTCATCGGGAATAGGATAATGCTCCGTCGCCGCCATATGGGCAATGCCCGCATCGACCGCCGCCTGCACCATGTCGTCGAGCGGATCTTTGGCATGATTGCAGAACGTGGAGTGCGTGTGCATCGTTATGAGCTCGGTCATGCAATCGCCTCCTTGAACGCTTCGAAGAATGCATCGATGTCGGCTTGCGTGTTTTCCACGCCAATTGATACGCGCAGCTCGCCTTGGGCAAGGTTGCGTTCGACGCCGAGAGCGGAAAGCACGTGCGAAGGATCGAGGCTTCCCGATGCGCAGGCCGAGCCGCCCGAAATGCAGATACCGCGCATGTCGAGCTGCAAAATAAGCGTTTGGCTCTCGAAGCCGCGCACGCATACATTCACGATGTTGGGCAAGAACTCTTCGCTGCCACAAGGCACGCAAACCGACGGCACCACGCGTTTAATGGCGTCCAAACGCGCGTACAAATCGTCACGCATGGCACGGGCGCGCGCCGCATAAGCAGGCTGCTCAGCCACAGCGAACTCAATGGCCGCCGCAGCACCTGCGATGCCGCACACGTTCTGCGTGCCGCTGCGACGCCCATTTTCCTGACCGCCACCAGGCAGATACGCCACGTAGGGCGTTTTCGCCGCAAGATAGAGCACGCCAACACCCTTCGGACCGCCCACTTTGTGCGCGGAAAACGAAGCCGCATCGACACCCCAGCCCTTCAAATCGACGGGAATTTTCCCAAGCGCCTGAACGGCGTCGACGTGAAACAGTGCGCCGGCGGCATGAGCCACGCTGCACAACTCGGCCACAGGTTCGATGGTGCCCACTTCGTTGTTGGCAGCCATAACGCTTACCACCAGAGTGTTTTCATCAACCACGCGCTTCAGTGCTTCAGGCGTTACCCTGCCCAAGCCATCGTTGTCGACAAGCTCGAACTCGAAGCCGAGCGCGCGTAGCATATGGCTCGTTTCGAGAACAGCCTCATGCTCGATGCGCGAGGTCACCACCTTGAACGGCCCATGCTTGCCCGCCAAACGAGCCTTTTCGCGCGCGCCAAGCGCCATGCCCACGATTGCCGAATTGTCCGATTCGGTAGCACCGCCCGTGAATACGATTTCGTCGGGACGATGGGCCTTCAGGGCGCGAGCCACGCGAGCACGCACATCTTCGAGCGCGGAGAACGCCTCGCGGCCAATGGAGTGAAGCGAGTTCGCATTGCCGAAAGGCGCCTGCGTTCCCGACTCCATATAAGGCGCCATGGCCTTTGCGGCCGCATCGCACAATGGCGTGGTTGCCGCGTTGTCCAAATATATGCGCTTGGTTTGCATTGCTTGCATGCCCCTTTTATGCCTGCACGTCGTTTGTCCACGGAGCCACGAAACCGTTTTTCTGGGCCTCGGCGGCGACCGCCTTCATTTCCGCAATCGCAGCCGCGCGATCGGACGCGCCGAACACGCCGCTGCCCGCAACAAGCACGTCGCAGCCCGCCGCGCACACTGCGCGCGTTGGGTCGTTCGCCTTCAAGCCGCCATCGACCTCGATGAGCGGCGAAACGCCCGCCTCACGAGCCATCTCGACGATACGGGCAACCTTGGCCTCGGTTCCTTGGATATAGCTCTGGCCAGAAAAGCCCGGGAACACGCTCATGGGCAGCACCATGTCGAGCTTCGCGATGTAAGGCTTGATGAGCTCGACATCGTAATCGGGCTTCATGGCGATGGCGGCCTTGCAGCCGGCGTCGTGAATCATATCGATCGCCAAATCAAACTGGCCGGCATCGGCGTTGAGCGCCTCGGCATGCACCGTGACGATATCGGGCGTATGCTCCAGATACCAGGGAAGCTGTTCGAGCGGGTTGGAAATCATCAAGTGCACGTCGAGCGGCAGCTTCGTGATCTTCTTCAAGCCGGCGACAAACGGCACGCCGAGCGTAAGGTTCGGCACAAAATGACCGTCCATGACGTCAACATGCACGAAGGCGGCACCGCCTTCTTCGATTTCGGCCACATCACGGGCCATATTCATGAAGTCGGCGGACAGAATTGATGGTGCGATTTTCGGCTCGGTGAACACATTGGCTCCTTGCATGCATGAATTTCGGGCGAGGCCCCTGCCTTTTCATCCATTCTAACGCAGCCGCAGCGCTTGCCGCCTATAATCGAAGAACACACGAAAGGATGACCATGCAACGCTGCACGAATTATTTTGTATACGCCATGCCCATGGGGCGACTGAGCATCGCCGCCGACGAGGCGGGCATTTGCGCGATTGCTTTTGGCGACGTTGCACACGATGGCCCGCGCCGCCCGAGCGCGCTTACGAACAAGGCGGCTACGCAACTGCAGGAATATTTCGCAGGCAAGCGCCGTTTCTTCGACATTCCCCTCTCGCCACACGGAACCGAATTCCAGCTCAAGGTATGGAAAGCCCTTGAAACCATTCCCTATGGTCAAACGCGCACGTACGCGGAAATCGCCGAAATGGTTGGCAGCCCTAAAGGCTTTCGCGCGGTAGGGCTCGCCAACAACAAAAACCCACTGCCCATTGTGGTGCCGTGCCACCGCGTTATTGGAGCCGATGGCAAACTCGTGGGCTATGCGGGCGGAGTGAAAATCAAGAAATACCTACTCGATCTCGAGGGCATTGATACCTCGAAAATGAAATAGGTCAAGCAACGCGAAAACGAGCGATTCGATCAAAGCAAGACTGCAAAGGGCATCACGCGCGGTATTCGAACCCGACACGCACCGCCGAAAGAAGGTATGCGCATGCCCGATGAGCCCCGAACGAACGTCAACCTCGCGTATTGCCCATGCGAAGAAGCCTACAGAACAAGAAAAGAGCCCCGATTGGGGCTCTCTTCTTGTGAGTTCGCGCTCAAGCGCGTCAATTCGTTATGCGCGGCGACGCAGGCGCGCGGCGTAATGGGCGTCGGGGCCGTTCGTCGTGAGCGTGGTTTGCACCTGCTCCTCAATTTCGAACTGCTCGCCGAACTTCGTCTTCAGGAAGCGCTCGACAACCTGCTCGTTTTCCTCAGGGAAAACGGTGCAGGTGGCATAGGTGATAACGCCGCCCGGCTTCACCATCTTGGTCGCTTCAATGAGCAAGTCGAGATTGATGGAGGCCATGCTGGTGATATCTTCGGGCTTCAATCGCCAACGAATCTCAGGGTGACGACGCAGCGTGCCCACACCCGAGCACGGAGCATCGAGCAGCACGGCGTCAAAGCTTGCCTCGGGCAGCTTTTGCGAAAGAGTGCGCGCGTCGGCCGTGAGAGGCTCAACCGTGTCAATGCCATACGCGGCACAGCGTTCGCCAAGAATCTTGCCCTTGAACTCATGGTCATCGACCGAGGTCATAGGCACGCAATGGCCAAATGCACGATGCGCGGCGCTCTGGAGCAGAATGGTCTTCGTGCCACGGCCAGAGCCGATTTCAAGGAAGCTTGCGGGCTCTTCGGCAGGCATGGCCAACTGCGCCACGGTTTGCGCGCCCTCGTCGGACACGAGCAGCTCGCCAGCCTCGAACAGCGCTCGCACGTCGGCGCTGCGCAGCGAACGAGCCTCCTTCACACGATAGCAACCCTGCACGTCTTCCGACGCCTCAAGCAGCGAACCGGCCTGGTCAAAAGCCTCTTCGATCTGCTCGAAATCGCCCTTCACGGAATTCACGGCGATAAACACCGGAGCATCGGTGTTGCAGGCATGCATGAATGCGGTCGCCTTCGGCAGCGTCATTTCGTTCATGAGACGCTTGGCGAGCCACATCGGGAAAGCCTGCGAACGAGCAAGCACCTGCAGGCTCAGGTTCGGGTTGCCAAACGGGAACGTTTTCGCGCTTTCCGACATGCGTCGCAGCACGGCGTTAGCAAGACCGCCCGCCTTGGGAGCAACGGAGCACACGAGCTCAACGCCCTGGTCAACAACTACATAGGCGGGCTTGTCGAGGAACAACAGCTCATAGGCGCTCACGCGCATAGCGTCGCGAACGACCTCGTCGATGTCGTTCGGGGTTTTCATGTTGCGGTTAATGAACTCGTCGAGCGTGCCGACCGTCGCAGTCACGCCACGCGCGATTTTCGTGGCAAACGCAGCGTCTTCAGGGGAAATACCCTGGAATTTGGCGAGCACGGCAGGCGTGACTTCGGCAACATAGGCGTTACGCTCACGCACCACGCGACCGATGGCGCAGGCAGCCTGGCGAGCAGGCGTCACATGCACTTGGCCCTTAGGCTTGCGGTAACCGCCGCCCGTGCCGCGATAGCCTTCGCCCTTGCGACGGTGTTCGCGGTATTCGCTGCGGGGGGCATCGTCGTCAACCTGAGTGTTGAGGCGGTCGTCGTCGCGGCGCGGCTTGAAGCCACGCTTGTCGTCGTCGAAGCGCTTTTTCGGGCGGTCGTCGAAACGACGGTCCCCACGACCCTCGAGCTTGCCGCCATCGCGCTTGTCAAAGCGGCGGTCGTCGCGCCTGTCGCCATCGAAGGAGCGTTCGCGTTTCGGACCGCGATCGTCGCGGTCGAACTTACGGCCGTCGCGGTCGAAGTCGCGTTCGCCCCGCTCGAACTTGCGCTCGTCACGGCTGAAGTCTTTCTTGTAGCCGCCCTTCTTGAAATCACGATCGCCGTCGCGACGATCGCCGCGAGGCTTGCGGTCGAAGTCGCGGCCGCCCTTGTAGCCGCCACGGCCACCATCGCGGTCGAATTTATGCTCACCGTCGTGCTTCTTGTAGCCGCCACGATTATCGTCGCGCTTGAAATCACGCTTCGGGCCACGATTGTCGCGGTCAAACTTACGGCCTTCACCGCGATCGTCGCGATCGCCACGGCCTTTGTAGCCGCCCTGAGGCTTGCCGCCCTTGTAGCCGCCACGATTATCGTCGCGGTCGAATTTGCGCTCGCCGTCGCGCTTCTTGTAGCCGCCCTGGCCCTTCGAGCCGCGGAAGCCGCCTTTGTCGCCGTTGCCGCGTCCGCGAGAGTCGCCACCCTTGCCGTGGTATCCGCCGTTGCCGTGGCCGTTGCCGCCGCGATTGTTGTTCGGTCGGTTGCCGCGAGAATCGCCTGCGCCCTTGTTATCGTATGCCATTTACAATGTCTCCCACTCAATCTCGCCCGACTTGATGTTCTGCACGCCCGCAGCGAACGAACGAGCATCCATTTCCTTTTTCCCGTCAGGCTTTATTTCCAAAATCTCGAAAACGCCGTCGGCGCATCCGAGGAACAACCGTTTCTGCGCGAACAACACCTTGCCCTGCGCAAGGCCCGATGCGGCCTCGAAGCACGAATCGTCTTGCGAAAGCGCTGCCGCAGAAAGCACCGTGACGCCTTTGCCCGCGATGGAGCACTTCGAAGGGTGCTGCACGCCCGATGCCTGCACATGGCGAAGGTTCTCGACACACTCGATCGCGGGGTTCAGATTCAACTCGCCTTTTTCAATCTTGGGCGCCCACGTAGCATCTTCCTCAGCCTGCTTGACCCAACGTTGTACGCCATGCTCCACATCGTAGAGGGCCGAAAGCAGTGCATACGCGCCTTTGTCGGCAAGTTCGCCCGTCAAACGCTCGGCATTCATGCCCGCGATTTGGCAAGAACGGCAAATGCAGTAATCGCCCGTATCAAGACCTGCCTCCATGCGCATGATGCACACACCCGCCTCGTCGTCGCCATTCAGAATGGCGCGCTCGATGGGGGCCGCACCGCGATACTTCGGCAGAAGCGACGCGTGCACGTTCAAGCAACCATGCTTCGGAATATCGAGCACAGCCTGCGGCAGAATCATGCCGTACGCGGCGACGCAAATAACGTCGGGGTCGAGAGCGCGAAGGCGTTCGACTTCAGCTTCGTCGCGAAGCGTGCGGGGTTCGAACACCGGAATGTTCGCGCCAAGTGCGACTTCCTTCACCGGAGACGGTACGAGCTTCTTGCCACGGCCGCGCACCGCATCGGCGCGCGTGTACACGGCGACGACGTCGTGCTGTTCCTTCAATTCGATAAGAATGCTCGCCGCAAAATCGGGGGTTCCCATGAACACAACGCGCATGGAATCACCGCCTTTCGAAAGTGTTTGCTAGTCGATGCTCGTTTCACCCGGCTTGGCGCCTGCCGCTCGCGCGATCTCATAATCGCGCAGCGCCTTGAGGCGTGCAGCGGGCGCAGCGCTTTCGAACAGCGTTTTGCCGTTCAAATGGTCGATTTCATGCTGCAGGCAGCGACCGAGCAGGCCGTCGCCTTCGATGATGTAATCTTCGCCGTCGAAGTCGGTGAATTTCACCACGGCGTATTCACGACGACATTCAGGCACAGAGATGCCGGGGCATGAAAGACAGCCCTCTTCTTCAGTGACAAATTCGCCTTTGAGTTCAAGAATTTCAGGATTGATGAGCGTGATGGGGTCTTGGCGGCCATCTTCCTGGTCGCAGTCAATCACGATGATGCGCTTAAGCACGCCCACCTGCGGTGCGGCAATGCCGCAGCCGTTGTTCTTGTACATCGTTTTCGCCATTTGCTTCGCGAGCTTCTTCAAGCTCTTGTCTTTGATGTCGCACTCCTCGCACACCTGGCGAAGAATGGGGTCGGGGTATTCCACCACCGGGAGCGTGTCAAAAGCCATATTCAGTTCCTTTTATCGAAAGGGCCACGAATCAGGCCCCGTTTCAACAAGCAAAGTTTGCAGCCGAGAGTATATCAAAGAGTGACAGCTGGGCCGACAAATGCGCAGATGGTACACACAAATACGCGGACGGCGGCAATAGACGGCACATGCGCGCTTGGCGAGTGGCAGATTGGGCGCTCTGCCACGTCACCCCAGCGCGACGCACGGGGACAGAGTTCGCACAAACTACAGTAAGCTGTTCGGGTCAACGTCGACGGCGACATTGACTTTCTTGTTCGCGCGTCGCTTGCGAATCACCGGTTCGGCGAGCTTTGAGATGTCGGCTCCTGCAGGCGCCTTGATTAAAATGTGCCAGCGGTGTTGGCCGCGCAGCTTATCGATGGCGCACGGGGCCGCGCCCAGGCTCTGCCAGCCATCACCCACAATATCGTCAATCTGCTCCTGCACGCGCTTCGCGAGCGCCTCGGCTTCGGCGCGCACGGCCTCCTCTTCGGCGCCCCATACCAAAATATTCGCCAAGCGCGCATACGGCGGATACCCGAGCATCTTGCGTTTCGGCAGTTCATCGGCAAGAAAACGCTTACGATCGTAATGCGCAGCTGCAAGAATGGCCATCGCGTCGTGCATATAGGTTTGCACGAGCACGCGGCCCTCGAAGTGCCCGCGGCCCGCACGGCCTGCAACCTGCTCCACCAAGTCGAACGTGCGTTCCGCCGAGCGGAAATCGGGCAAGCGCAGCTGCGTGTCAGCGTTGATCACACCCACGAGCACAACATCGTCGAAATCGAGACCCTTCGCAATCATCTGCGTGCCCAAAAGCACCGCCGCACCGGGCTGGCCAAATTCGGCGAGCAGCTTTTCATGCGCATCGCGCGTCGCAGTGGTGTCGGAGTCCATGCGCACCACGCGCGGAAGCGGCCGGCCAGTTGCGCTCGCGTGTTCGTCGAGTATGCGTCGCAGCTCCATCTCCACACGCTGCGTTCCCGCGCCGAACTTCTTCAAATAAGGGCTCCCGCACACCGGGCACGACACGGGTGCCTGAGAGGTTTTGCCGCAATGGTGGCACACGAGCTTTCGGCCCACTTCGTGATAGGTCAGCGAAACCGAGCACGTAGTGCATTCGGGCACATAGCCGCAATCGCGACACAGCAAGAAGTTCGCGAATCCACGCTGATTGAGCATGAGCACGACTTTGCGGCCTGCATCGACCGCGGCGAACAGGTTTTCCTGCAGCTCTTTGGCGAACATGGAACGAGAGCCGCGGCCGAATTCCTTCGCCATGTCGATAATGCGCACCTCGGGCATAGGCTTGCCATTCGCGCGCGTCGGAAGTACCACGCGATGCCACATATCGTCGACCTTGCAGCGGCACAGCGTCTCGAACGAAGGAGTCGCGCTGCCCAGCACAAGCGCGGCGCCTGTGCGCTGAGCCATCCATGCGGCCACATCGCGCGCGTGGTAGCGCGGCGCGCTTTCCTGCTTATAGGTACTTTCGTGCTCTTCGTCGATAATGACGAGGCCAAGCGTTGCCATAGGACAAAAGAGCGCACTTCTCGCACCCACGACCACGCGTTTTTTGCCTAGTCGCACCGCTTCCCACTGGTCGAATCGCTCGCCCGCCGTCATGCGCGAATGCATAACCGCCACGGTATCGCCGAAGCGGCCCTCAAAGCGCGACACCGTTTGAGGAGTGAGCGCAATTTCAGGTACGAGCACAATGGCGCCACGCCCCAACTCGAGCGCATGGCGAATCGCACGCAGGTACACCTCGGTTTTGCCCGACCCCGTCACGCCATCGACCACGCACGCCTCGCCGGCGCAGCGGTCAATGCACGCATCAACGCACGCAAGCGCCGCTGCCTGGCCTTCGGTGAGCGCGAAGCCTTCACGTGCCTCGGCGGCCTCGGCGATGTCTTCATCGAGCGGCACAGGAGCCTCGGCTTCGCCCTTCTTCTTTCTGCGCCGCGCAGGCTTTTGCAACTCCCACACATCGCCGCGTTTCACGACCTTCGGCGCGCGGCCCACGGGCGTGAGCAAATGCACACACGAGCTGAGCGGCGCCACGTATTCATGGGCGATAAATTGGATAAGCGCGGCACCGTCCTCGTCGAAGTACGGCGAAGAAAGCACCGAGAGCAGCGGCTTGAGGCGCGAAACCGAGGTTGGATCAATTTCGGAATCGGGCCGCTCACAAACCTCCATGACGTAGCCAATCGCGCGGCGCGCGCCGAATTCGACAAGCACGGCGCAACCCACTTCTACGCCGACCATATCGGCGGGAACTACGTAGGTGTAGAGGCTGTCGAGCGACTGGGTTTGTATGTCCAAAACTAAGGAAACGGTTCTCATGCAGGCGAGTATATAAGAAAAGCGAGCCCCGGATGAGACTCGCTTTCAAAATACAACATATGTTCGTGTTTGCGAAATGCGCGCGGGCGAACTACTCCAAGCCGCATGCCTTGCGCAGCGCCTCGGCCTTGTCGCGGCGCTCCCACGTGAACTCGGGAAGCTCACGGCCAAAGTGGCCATAATTGCTGGTAAGACGATAAATCGGGCGGCGAAGGTCGAGCGCGTCGATAATCGCGGCCGGGCGCAGGTCAAAAACCTCAGACACAGCCTTCTCGATATCGGCCACAGACACATGCTCAGTGCCGAAGGTGTCGACCATGATGCTCACCGGACGAGCCATGCCAATGGCGTAGGCGATTTGCACTTCGCAGCGATCGGCCAGGCCAGCCGCCACAACGTTTTTGGCGACCCAGCGCGCAGCGTATGCTGCGGAGCGGTCGACCTTCGTGCAGTCTTTGCCCGAGAACGCGCCGCCACCATGACGGCCCATGCCGCCGTAGGTATCGACGATAATCTTGCGACCCGTGAGGCCCGTGTCGCCCATGGGGCCACCGATGACGAAACGACCCGTGGGATTAACATAGATATCCATGTCGCTTGCGGCCTTCAGGCCTTCAGCGGCAAGCACAGGGTTAATCACATGCTCGATAAGCGCGGCCTCGAGCTGGTCATGCTCAACGCCCTCGTCGTGCTGAGTAGAAATGAGCACCTTCTCGACGGCTTCGGGCTTGCCATCGACATAGCGGACCGAAACCTGGGTTTTGCCGTCGGGGCGAAGGAACGGAAGCGTACCGTTCTTGCGAACCTCGGTCAGGCGCTCAGAGAGGCGATGCGCCAGATAAATGGGCATCGGCATGAGCGTGCTCGTTTCGTTGCAGGCGTAGCCGAACATCATGCCCTGGTCGCCCGCGCCGGTTTCGTCTTCCTTATCGGCGGCTTCGCCGTGCTGGGCCTCCCAGCTCTCATCGACGCCCTGGGCGATATCGGGGCTCTGGCTGTGAATGGCGTTGATTACGCCGCAGGTGTCGCAGTCGAAGCCATACTTTGCGCGGTCGTAGCCGATGGAGCGAACAACGTCGCGCACAATGGTGTCGACGTCGACGTAGGCCTGCGTGCGAATTTCGCCCGTCACGAACACCGTGCCCGTCGTGGCAACGGTTTCGCACGCGCAGCGAACCTGCGACACATCGGCAGGCTTTCCGCTCGGCGAAATATAGCCGGCTTTTTCGAGCTCGATTTCTTTAGCGAGAATCGCGTCCAGAATGGCATCAGAAACCTGGTCGCACAGCTTGTCGGGATGACCCTCGGTCACCGACTCGGACGTGAACAGGTAGGTAGCATTCTCGTTGGACATTCAGAATTCCTTTCTTCATCGTTGTTGGCGGGACCACCGTGGGTGTTGCCCCCGGTTGGTACCGGGATCGACGAGCCAACCCTCTTCCCCGGATCTTGATAAATACTGGTGCGCCTGGCGCACAAGGTACACATAGTAGCCGAAATCGACAGCACGGCGAACCAGGCCGCCTACGCACACGAGAACGACACGAACAGGCGATTATGAACGCAGGCCACCGTTGTAATGCAGCGTTCGGCCTTCTTTCTGCAGTCGTTCGAACTTGCGCATGTCGGCCTCGGCCATGCCCTGGGTTTTCGTCATGCGCTTGCCATGCATGGGATCACGCGGGTCGTTCCACAAACGCTTGGCCACAGGCGCCCATTCCTCGCTGAACGCCTTGGTTTTCGCGCAGAGCTCTTCGGCGGTTTCCTCGTGCTGCAAATCGGTCGATTTCGCGCCGGAACGTGCAACCATGTCGGCGAGCATGCCTGAATTCTCCAGAATGGGACACGGTCGCAGATAGTTGCCGTCGAAGGGCTGCTCGTAGTAATACTCCATGAAAATGGGCGAACGCAGCGCGTCAAGCAGGCTTACGTCGTGGATGTTCGCATTCGAGTAGTGCGCGAACACGCACGGGTCCACGTCGCCGGCAGCATTGATATGCAAATAACGGCGCCCGCCAGCAATGCAGCCGCCCACGAATTCGCCGTCGTCTTGGAAGTCGAGCGTGAACAGGGGCTTCGTCTGGCGCATCTCGCGCACGAAGTTGTACAGGTGCTCGCGCTGAGCGGCGTTGGGAATAAGGTCGGACGTAGACCCGTGGCCTACAGGCATGAACGAGAAAATCCACGCGAACAATGCGCCCTGGTCGATAAGCCAATCGAAGTATTCTTCAGACGCTATTGAGCTCGCATTCTGAGCGGTGTAGCAGCATGAAACGCCGAACGGCAGGCCGTGCTCGCGAAGCAGCGCCATGGCCTTCGACACCTTCTGGAACACACCTTCACCGCGGCGAGCATCAGTGGCTTCCTCGAAGCCTTCAGCCGAAATTGCCGGCACGAAGTTCGCTACGCGAATCATGTCTTGGCAGAACGCCTCGTCGATAAGCGTGGCGTTCGTAAAGCAGAGGAACGCACAATCGGGATGCGCCTCGCACAGTTTGATGAGGTCGTGCTTGCGCACCAAGGGCTCGCCGCCCGTATAGATGAACACGTGCGTTCCCAAGGCTTTGCCCTGTTCGATGATAGAGTCAATGTCGTCGTAGCTCAAGTTGAGCTTATGGCCGTATTCCGCAGCCCAGCAACCCGTGCAATGCAGGTTGCACGCGCTCGTGGGATCGAGCAGAATCGCCCACGGAATGTTGCACTGGTATTTGTCGCGATTCTTCTCTTGCTCGCCCCACACCATGAGGTTCGAGTCAATCAAGAACGATTTCACCAGGCGATTTCGCACCTCGGGGTTCAAATGGGCAATTTTCATGAGCAGCTGATACCAGTTGTTCTTCTCATCGATTGCATTACGGAATGCCTCGCGTTGCGAAGGGAAAAGGTTGCGCGGGGCGGCCTTGTCGACCATCTCCATCGCCTTTGGAAACCTTGTTTCAGGGTCTTCAAACAGGTAATCAACCATTTTGCACAATGCCGCATGCTTCACGGAATCCAAAGCGACCATAACACTCCCCTTTTCTCGCCGCGTTTTGGCGACGTGGCGCTTCATTATTTTTTCTACATGTGTGGTTTTATGCCCATATGTGCATTATCATGATTCGAAGCAAAGGGGACAATTGCCAGTATTGCTACAGGTGGAGCATAAGCAACAGAGTGTTTTAATTTGGGGTTAACTTTGCCGAAATGTTGATTTCAGATTCAAAGGGGCGCAAAAGAATATGGCACAGGAAAGCGGCGCGAAGAAAATCGATCGACGCGTATTGAAAACACGCCAAGCAATCGAGGAGGGCTTGGCGAGCCTCATCCTGAAAACCGACTACGACAAAATCACCGTAAGCGCTTTGGCGAAAGAAGCCAACATCAATCGCAAGACGTTCTATTTGCACTACGACTCGGTCGACGACGTGCTCGACACCATGACGAAACGACACGCGCAAAAAACCATGGAGCGCATCAAGGCAAGCGGCGTTTTGGACACCGTGCCGCTCGATGTCGATGGCGTTGCGCACGAGATTGGTGAAAGCTATCGCCAAACGCGCCTGTTCAACCCAATATTCATGGAAAAGCTTCCCATTAAGCACCTTATTTCGGCCATGACGCCCTATTGGGTCGAAGCTATTCAGCGCGAACGCGCGGCGCGCGGCCTTAAACCCCTGGAAAACACCGAGTACTATGCACGCTTCATTCTGGGCGGCATGTTCGAAGCCTATGAAAACTGGTACAACTCAGGCGACGACGTGCCTTTTAACGAAATCGCCCGAATCGTCGCAAAAGCAATGACCCGAGGCGTCAACGGAATCTTGGAAACAGAGTAATCTGCTAAATGCTCGCAGTGTTTAACAGGTCGGTGGATTTGCGCAGCCGAAGCCCATCGCCCAGCAACCTGTTAAATGCTCGTAGCGTTTAACAGGTTCGGTCAACAATAGGCGCGGGTTTTGGCGATAAGCTTGCGGTAGATGCGGTCGCGAATCCACGGTTCGCTTGACAGGCGAACAGCGTCGTCGAGCGGCACCCACTTCAAGGCGGAATTCTCGTCAGGCTTCACCTTCAGCGGCTCATCGGGATTTGCCTGAGCCAAATACGTCACATTCAGATGCAAATGCGAGCCCACATATGCGCCGCGCTTCTCGTGGCCGTTCACTGTGAGCACCTCGAGCGAGAAAACATCACCACCGTTAGAGCGGAAATCAGCTCGTTGGCAAGATGCAAAACCCTGCGCGAAACCGCCTTCGCACAACGCGTCCTGCCCAAGCGGAAGATCCGAACCTCCCAGAACGCCATTCCCTCGAACAAGCTCGCCCTCGGCCGAAACGCCGCGGCCATACGAAAGAATGCGGCCATGCACGCCGGTCTCTTCTTCGAGTTCGCGAAGAGCAACCGCGCGCAAATCGGCCACGCCGTCGGCATGACCGCCAATCCACGACCACGATTGGTAAATGTTGTGCCATTCAAGCAGCGTGCGTTCAAAAGAAGCATCAACCGTCCAAATCGATGTCGCCATATGCGCCTGCGCAGAGCGCTCGAAGCAATTGGGGTCGCTTTTGAGGGCACGAAGGATCACCTGTTTATCGACCGATTCCTGCTCATTGAACGGCTCGAAGGCTTCAATGTCGGCAATCAGTCGGGCGCGATCGCGGGCCATCGTTTCCACATGCACTCCCCTCGTACGTCAAAGCAAGGCAGGATCGATTCCCTGCCCCGCACACAAAACCGGAAACCAGCAGTTTCCCATCAAAGAAAAAATGGGGCAGAAGGCTTACCTCCTACCCCACTTTCGTACAACTACTCGTAATCGGCCAGATTGGGCTCAATAGCTGGCTTGCCGGGGCCTTCCGGCAAAAGATCGGCGAAGGTCGCCTCGACGAGCTCGATGGCGTTGCGCGGGCAAGCAGCCTCGCACGCGCCGCAGCCGACGCAGTAGCGCGCGTCGTACTCCAGGTGGCCTTCCTTGGTCGCGATGCGCGCGCCGCTCGCGCACTTCGCCACGCAATCGAGGCATTCCACACAGGCGTCATGGTCGGTCGCGCTCACGGCGACTTCGACATTTTCGGCAATATCGGGCTTGGCAGCATAGGCCTCAAGCAGCATGCGGCGACGAGGCGGCATGACGCGGGTCGCCCTGCCCTTCTCGAGCGCGTCGCTTAAGTACTCGCCCTCGCTCAAATTCAGCGCCTCGCGCATGCGTTCGCGTTCCTTCTTGCGATAGGCCTCCTTCAGGGTGTCAGACTGCTTCAGACGGCGGCGGCCAGAAATAATGCCGAACGCATCGTCTTTCACGCTGTCGAACGCGGCACGACGGTCGAATTCGTCATCAACCACAGCCTCCACAGGGGGCACATATTCGGGAATCTCGCGATCGAAGTGAACGCTCTCGCCCGTTTGCGCTTCGGCAATTTCGATGGCTTTGGTAAAAAGCAGCTCGCCGATTTTCGCAGCGCGCGAGCAATCTTCGCAGTACTTCAAATCGCACGCCACGCACACAGGAACGTTCTGCGAGAGCAGAAGCGTCCACAACTCGGGAGGCACGCACGCCAAGCATGGAAGCACCGTGACATTTTTCGCTGGCTCAAAACCAGGGAAAACGTTCTCTTCGCAGGTGAGGTATACGATTTCTCCGCGCATGGCTACTTTGCGCAAGTGGTCATACAGGCGCAAAGCCGTCGCCGAGCTCGAAGAGAACGCGTCGCACACGCCAATGCACACGCCGCACTTCGTGCACGCATCGCGATCGATAACCGGCGCGCCTGCTTCGTCGAAGGAAAGAGCCTTGGCGGGACACGCGAGCTGGCAGCGCGTGCAATGTGCGCCGTGCGTACGCGTGCAGTGTTCAGGAATCGTGAGAACTTTCATCGCTGCGAGAATCCCCCTTTAAGCAGCCTTAACAACGCAGAGCGCCCGCGCCGAACGCATTGCCGGCGCGGGCGAAATATTAGAATGCGGCAGCAAGCGTCGCGTCGATGCGAGCAAGCACGTCTTCGCGATTCAGCAGCTCAATGCTCTCAAACAGCGGCGGGCTCACCATGTTGCCGCACACGGCAACACGAAGCGGCTGGAACATGAGCTTGGGCTTGATGCCCATAGGCTCGCACAGCGCACGGCACGCCTCCTGCATGGGATTGCATTCCCAAGCCTCGGCGTTTGCAAGCACCTCGCGGCACGCGCGCAGCGCTTCATCGGCGCGGGCGCCTTCCTTCTGCAAAACCTTCTTCACGCTCTTGGCGTCGAGCACGACGTTTTTGCCCCAGAACATGTACGGCAGCTTCTCGGCGGCATCGCTCAGGCTCGTCTCGCGCTCGGCAAGCAACGGGTAAAGCGCCTCGTAGAATACGGGGCGCGCCTCGATGTCGGCGGCGGTTTCGGCAACGGCGGCAGCTTGCTCGTCGTCGGAAAGCGCGAACGGCTCAGCCTCAGCAGCGTCAACCACCACAGCTCCCTCGGCGGCAGCCATGCCGGCTGCGCGAGCCTGCGCCAGCCACGGCGTGGACAGCTTCACCCATTCGTCGGCCTGCATGGTTTTAATGTACTGGCCGTTCATCCAATCGAGCTTGGTCTCGTCGAACACGGCGTCTTTCTTCGTGATGCGGTCGAGGCCGAACTTCTCGCACAGCACATCGCGCGGGATAATCGTGGTCTCGCCGTCGAGGCTCCATCCCAGAAGGGCCAGGAAGTTCACCATCGTGTCGGGCAAATAGCCGCGCGCAGCGTATTCCTCGACGCTCGTGGCACCATGGCGCTTGGAAAGCTTCTTGCCGTCGGCGCCCAGAATCATGGAGAGGTGCGCGAACGTCGGAGCCTCAAGGCCCAATGCCTCATAAATCAGAATCTGGCGCGGCGTGTTGGACAGGTGGTCGTCGCCGCGAATCACATGCGTGATATGCATGTTCGCATCGTCGCAGACCACGGCGAAGTTATAGGTCGGCGTGCCATCGGTACGCACCAGAATCATGTCGTCCATAACGTCGGCCGGGAAGCTCATGTGGCCATACACGGCGTCGTCGAACTCGATGGGGCCATGGTTCTCGGGCACCTTCAGGCGCCATACATGCGGCTCGCCTGCATCGATGCGCGCCTGCGCCTCTTCAGCGGAAAGCGAACGGCACGTGCGATCGTAGCCCGAATAGCCGCCCTCAGTTTTCTCGGCAGCCTCGCGCTTGGCGTCGAGCGTTTCCTTCGTGCAGAAGCACGGATACACCGCGCCGCGCTCTTTAAGCTGCTCCAGGGCAGCCTTGTAGGTGTCGAAGCGCTCAGTTTGCTTGTAGGGGCCGAAATCGCCGCCCACTTCGGGACCTTCGTCCCAATCAAGGCCGAGCCAGCGCATAGCGCGCAGAATGATTTGCGTGTTTTCCTCGGTGGAGCGCTCGGGATCGGTGTCCTCGATGCGCAGCACGAACGTGCCACCCGTGGCGCGAGCAAACGCCCAGTTGTAAATAGCCGTGCGGGCACCGCCGATATGAAGCTTGCCCGTGGGCGAAGGCGCGAAACGAACGCGCACGCCAGAGGTCGAATCTGCCATACGAATCTATCCTTCCAATAGTCTCTTAGCGCTTTTGGGTTGACCCTTTGCGCAGCAGCCTTCCTATAGTAATGCAAACGACGCAGCACGCAACCGTGACCACGAGCCAAATAGCGCCCATGCCCACCCAAAATTCAGGCGGATACATGCAAATGAGCAAAGAATCCCAGCTGAAGGTCCACGTGCCTGCCGCAAAGAACAGCGAATGGAATTGCGCGAAGAAGCCGTCGAAATCGATGGCGACCCACGCCGCGAGCAGCGCGAAAACCGCCAAAACGGAAACGCCCGCACCTGTGAGCACGCGCCCGAGCAGGCGCTTTCCGCCGCGAAATGCCGTCGCCGTGCAGCCAACGCACGCGGCCACCACGGCGGCAAGAAGCCACCACTTCGCAGCCTGCACCACGCCGAACACATCGTCGAGGTGGCTTACGGCATCGGGCGTGAGCACGTAGCGTTCGCTCGCCGCGTCGAATGCCGCCTCAAGCGTTGCAATCTGCTCGTCGGAAAGCTCGCCTGCAGCATAGTTCGCTGTTACGTCGATCTTGGGAGCGCCCTTGCCAGCCGTGCCGGCGAGCGCCTCTTGCGCATTGATCGCGGCGATTGTGGCGTACACCGCAGCCTTGTCGTTGTCGTCGATGGTGTAGCGCTTCGTTTGCACCGCCGCTGCAACGAGCTCGTCTTTCGTGAATGGCGAGGCGTCGTCGGTCGAATAAGCGCTCGCAAGCGCCTTGGTGGAAACGTCGGGCACGGCGCACGCCGCAAAGCCGGCCGCGACAAGGCTCACGGCCAACGCCACCGCCGAAATCACGGCCACGACGCTCGTCACGATGCGCGCCGAAGACTCGCTTTTCGCCATGCTATTCATCCACCCAAATGGTCGCGGCGGTAATGCCGTGCGTCCTCTTGCAAATAACCGGCTCGGGCCCCAGTCGGCTGAACACGCCGGTGAAGCGGCCGTTGTAGATATACAGGCCTTCCATATTGTTATACGGCGAGGGCTCTACCGTGGCATCGGCCTCGGTGCCATACAGCGGAATGGCGAGCGTCTTGAACGGCGTGCAGTAACGCTGGACCAAAAACGGCGCGCCCGCCTTGCTATCGACGTGGGCGTCAACGATTTCGACCCACTGTTCGTCGGTATAGTTCGAGCCCGCAAACACGTCTTTGGAGCCATAGGCGTCGGTCGGCTTGATGATCCAGTTTTCGCGCGTGGCCTTCACGTTGCGTTCAGCCACCACGTCGCTCGTCAAAAACGAGGTAAACGGCACCGTGTCGCGCACGAAAGCGTTTTCTTCGTCGGTGAGCAACACCTGCGTTTCGGGCATATGAAGCACCTGGAAAATCTGCTTGTCGTGCACCAAATGGCCCGCGAAGCTGCCGATGAGCGCCACCTTGCGCTCGCGAACGGCCGAGATAAGCGCCTGCGACGCCTCCCAGTTGTCGATGATATCGTTGGTCACGCTACGGCGCCAAATAGCATCGATTTTCGCGTTGTCGCGGCCATAGAACGCCTTCTTGCCAATAAGTTCGCCGTTCTCGAACGCCAAATCGCGCACGTCGTATACCGAGCACTCGATGCCGCGCTCGGCGAACAGGCCGGCGAAAATCTTGAACTCTTCGGTAATGGCGTTTTCCAAAAAGTCGACAATCGCGACATGCGGATTGGCGACTTTCAAATCGTAGGTGTCGTAGATTTTGAGGAACTCGTCGACCCAGCCGACGAACAGCTCTTCGTTGCACGTACGAATCTTGTGGGCTGCGGCGAATGCCTTGAAGGGCTCGGAATCCACAATGCTCGCGGTGATTTCGCGGTTCTCGTTCATGCCCGAAGAACCGTCGGCGTTGAATTCGCAGAACTGCGCCGACATGTCGTCTTCGTTCAGGAACAAGTCCACGCGCGCGAACGGCAGCAGCGCGTCGTAGCCGCGCGGCAGCAAAATAAGCTCCACCAAGCGCGGGTCAATATCGTACACATGGCGGTAGCTGGGGTTTTCCAAATACTCGCGCATGACCTTCGACAAAATCGAATAGGTGGTCTCGGCGATATACGCGAAACGCTCGTGCGTCTCACGGTTGTACAGGCGCGGCACGTACGACGAGTCGACCACCTCGTGGTGGTAAATCGCCGTTGAATTGTTCATGTGCTCGCGCGCGGCAAGGCGGCCCTGCACGTCGCCGCCACGTTCGGCGACAAGCGCGAGGTATTCATCGGTGAGCTGGGCGTTAGTAGGCATGAGCTCTTCCTTCTTTCTGTCGTATACGCGCCTAGCATACGACAAGCGCGCGAAGCAACGTGAAACGCGTGCGCATTCTCCCAAAGCGCACCATATCTGGCGGGCGGTCGCGCTATTATGAAAGCTCCCAATAAGCATATTCAGGAAGGCGCGCGCGTGAACAAAACCCAAGAAGATACCCCGAAGCCGTCATGGGCGCGCATCGCCGGCTTCGCATGCTACCAGGGCT
>NZ_CDRRGL010000011.1:0-31041 GCF_977041755.1 Slackia sp. | reverse complement strand
CTCATGGCAGAAATCGCCAAGGAGCACGCCGCCATGGCCCAAAACGCTCAATAGGCTATCGCGCGCCGAGCATAATCGTACGCGTCGCTACATGATCTATAAGCTCCGGCGAATGGGAGACGAACACGAGACCCGCACCGTTTTTCTCGCACCATCGCATAAGGAAGCGCCAGACCCTCGCCTGCGTAACTGCATCGAACATAGCTGTGCTTTCGTCAGCGACAAGATAGCGCGGAGCGCACGCCAGCGCACGCGCGATGCAGAAGCGCTGCAACTCTCCACCCGAAAGCTCGTGGGCGTGGCGGCGACGCCATTCGGGACGAATGCCGAGCCCCGAAAGAAGCTCGCTTGGCGTATCGCCCGCCTCCGCCAGCATGCTATCCATGCTCTGACGCGGATCGACCATATTCTCGGGATGCTGGCCAATAAGCTGGACGGGGCACATTCCCCGCAACGGCAACGGAGAGCCGTCCACCATCACGCTGCCTGCCGTAGGCTTCAGGTAGCCAGCAAGAATACGGCATAGCGTCGTTTTTCCGAAGCCCGAAGGCGCGCACAGAGCAACTCGTTCGCCGGGCGCGATTTGAAGCGAAAGGCCGTCATAGAGCACGCGTCCTCCGCTATACGCAAACGAAATGTCCTTCGCCTCGAGCATCTTTTGCATTCCCTTCCGCATACCAACCTCGCCTACGCATTGCTTCGCCATGCGCGGCATTATCGACAAACGCAGCGAGCCAGCCATCGCCAAACCATGGCGCCGCACGCCGTGCGTTCAAACGCGCATCGCCCAAAGGTCACCTACCCAATCGCTTCCTCGGGCACCGAAAATCCATTGCCGGGAAGCGCGCGCCACAGTTCGCGCGAAAACGGGTGGCGCAACTGGCTCGGGTCGTTGAAGCTTTCGACGGCGGTTTCCTCTATGACCGTTCCGTCTTTGAATACGGCGATACGGTCGGCCACGCGCAATGCGAGCTCGATGTCGTGCGTGATAAGCAGCACGCCGCCGCCCGCATCGGCGAATGCGCGAAGATCGTCAAGGGCGCGCACTGCCAAATCCAAATCGAGGCCAGGCGTCGGCTCGTCGGCCACAATAAGACGCGGACTTTCGACCAGGGCGCTCGCCAAAAGCACGCGGCGGGCCATGCCGCCCGACAATTCAAACGGATACATGTCCTCAACTTCGGGGGCAAGCCCGTAATGCTCGAACAGCGCGCGCTGGCGCTCGGTGCGACGCTCGGCATCGGCCGCATCGCGAGCAACGCCACGAACCTGTCGGCCCACCTTCATAAGAGGGTCAAGGTTAGCAACGCTCTGTGGAACGAACGCAATCTCGCGATCGCGCAGCTGCGCGAGCGACGCGGCATCTTGGCGCACGCCGTCGAACCAGATTGTTCCCGAGACAATGGCATTGGGCTCATAGAGGCCCAAAACACTATCGGCCAAAAGGCTCTTGCCCGAACCGCTCGCACCGACGATTGCCATAATCTCGCCCGCATGCACCGAAATCGAAAGGTCGGAAATCACGCTCACATCTTTCTTGCGAGCGCGAAAAAAATGCGTTTCATCGGGGTCGTACATGGAAAACGACACGCACAAATCCTCAACCTGCAGCAAATGATGCCCATGCGCATGGTGCGACGACATCGCATGGGAATGGTGATGGTGCATAGAGGCGTCGCCATGTTTATGCGCCTCGTGAGCCAAAAGATGTTCGTCTTTCACGTTCGCCACCTCTATTCCTGACTCGTATGCGGGTCGACTAGCTTACGCAGGCTTTCCCCGGCGGCATCAAACAACATAACCGCAGCGACAAGCACGATGCCGGGAAACACCGCCAGCCACCACATGCCCGTGGTGAGATATCCCATGCTTTCGCTCAGGATAACGCCAATCGCAGGCATCTCGGGCGGAAGGCCGAAGCCAAGGAACGTAATCGAAGCCTCATGCAAAATCGCATGGGGGAACATGAGCACTAGTCCCACGACAAATTGGGGCAACACGAACGGGACCATATGGTGGATGGCGATATATGCAGAACTCTTCCCCATGCGGCGCGCCGCCATCACGAAGTCAGACTGCTTGCATTGCAGAATTTCGGCGCGAACGACGCGAGCGAGGTTCGGCCAATGCGTAATCGCCACGCCCACGGCAACGCCCCAAAAGCCTTTGCCGAGCGCATAGGAAATAAGCACGAGCAAGACGATATGGGGCACGCCCATCATGAGGTCGATAAGCCAACTGACCACAGCGTCGACCTTCGGGCCGCAAAGCGCCGCAGCTGCTCCCAAAATCACTGCGATAACCGAAGACACGCATGCGGCGACCAAACCCAGCACGACGCTCGTCGAAAGGCCCGAAAGCGTGCGCGCGAGCATGTCACGCCCCATCCAATCGGTGCCGAACGGATGAGCAAGGCACGGAGCAAGCGACTTCAACGAGAAATCGGTCGTGTTCGCCGTATCGGAAAGCGCCATACCCGCAGCCACCACAAACACGAGCAGAATGGCGGCCACCACGAACTTGGCAAACGTCGCGACGCGATTGGCGCCTCGTCGACGAGGCGCATGCAACAATGTGCCCAGCTGCAACGATTCGCGAACCGCGCTCGACGCCTGCGCCACCGAGCGGCGCACGCTCGGCAGGGCACCAGCGCTCGGCACCTGGTCCACGCCCGCGCCAACCATCGCCGGCATAGGCGCGAGCGCTTCTTCGGCCCGAGCCGAATCGCGAGTCTCGCGCGCAATACGGGTCCTGCCTGCGCGTTCGCGCATTTGCCCACGGCGAATACGCGGGTCAACCACCCCGTAAAGAATATTCGCCATCAAATTTCCGCCGAACACAAGCATGGCTGAAACCACGGCGATGCCCGCCAGAAGAGGCGCATCTCCGCCGAGACCAGCCGTAATCGCCGCCTGGCCCAAGCCGGGATACGAAAAAACCTGCTCGACAAGAACCGAACCGCCGAAAATCTCTGAGATGGAGGCGAATTGCAACGTCATCGCGGGCAACAGCAAATTGCGCATACCGTGGCGACGCACGATTTGCCACGTAGACAAACCGCGAGCACGGGCAAATTTCACATAATCGGATTCAAGAATATCGACGAGCTTCTCGCGCGTATGCAACGCGATGTTTGCCACACCCACGAATGAAAGCACGATTGCAGGCAGCACGATATGGTGGGCGGTGTCGAGCAGCGTCACATCGGCCGCCGATTTTCCGAGCGGCACCGAAAAGCCCAGAGGGAACCAGCCCAGCCACACCGAAAACACCATGAGGGCCACAAGCCCCAACCAAAACGTCGGCGTCGCGGCAAGCACGAAGCAATAGCCTTTCACCAATCGATCGGGCCACCGATCCCGATTGACGCCCGCGATCATGCCGAGCAGCAGGCCGAGCACGCCACTTGCGACCCACGCAATGCCCAAAAGCGCCAACGAGTTTGCCGCACGATTGCCCAGAACCTCCATCACGGGAGCGTTGAAACGCAGCGAAGTGCCCCAGTCCCCCTGCAAAACGGAAGCAAGCCAATTCGCATAGCGTTCAAGCAACGGCGTGCCCACGCCCCAGTATTGGGCGAGCTGCGCCCGCTTGGCTTCGCTCATCGTCATATAAGCCGCCTGGCCTACGTTCATCTGAACGGGATCGATGGGCGAAGCCGACACGAGCGCGAACACGACGAAGCTCACCGCGAACATGAGCGCGACGAAGCGTACGATCTGTTCTAGTGCATACCGAACCACGAAATTACGACCAGCTCCACGTATCGACATTATTTACCAAGCTCCAGCCATGGCCATGCGGATGGGGCTTCTGTTTGGCGACGTTAAGGTTAACACGCTTGAAGTACAAGTGGTCCACGTTCGCAAGCCAAACCCACGTTGCGGCACCCTGCGGCGCAACGCCCTGCTGGGTCGCTTCGTCCCACTGGGCCTTCTGGAAAAGCTCGTAAGAATCTTCCACATGCGGCATCGCGAGAGCCTCGTCGAGATATGAGTCGACGTTTTCGTTTTCATAGCATGCATAGTTGCCCCAGCCAGTGGAATAGTTGAGCTCATACGTCTCAACGGGAGCATTGGAACCCCAACCCCACAAAATGGGATCGCTGTACTGATGGGGATAAATGTCATCCCAGCTCGCGCCCTTAATGGAGACCTCGATGCCAAGCTCCTTCATCTGATTCGCGAATTCCGCCGAAAGCGCCTGGCGCACCGAGTCGTTGCTGGCGTAATACAAATCGAATGCAGCGCGCACGCCGTCCTTTTCGCGAATACCATCGGCACCGGCAGCCCAGCCGGCCTCGTCAAGAAGCTGCTTGGCATAAGTCACATCGGTCTCGACCTTCATATCAGGAGAACCCCACGGCGACTTATCGCACACGCTATACGCAGGCGTTCCGTAGCCATTGATAACGTTTTTGATCATGGTTTCGCGGTCTACGCCATAGTTGATGGCGCGACGCACGGCAATATCGCTCGTCACCGCATTGCCTACGGGGTATGCAACGCCACCGTCGCCTTCCTTGGTACCGCCCGGCTGCGGCGTAGGAAGGGAAATGCCGCGAGAGTCAACCGTCTCGCATGCGAGCAGCTCATAGTCTGAGATTTCCTGGTCGGAATACACAGCGGCGGTAAACGCGATGTCGACCTGGCCGGCGCGAGCGGCGGCGAGAGCCGCATCTTCCTCCATGAACGCGACCACGACGCGCTTCATTTTCGGCTCTTCGCCATAGTAGTCGGGGTTCGCCTTCAAAATAACCTGCTGGCCTTTATCCCACTGCTCAAGCATGTAGCGGCCCGATCCAATGGGATTGGCGCCATAATCGTCGCCGTATGCTTTCTCGGGAACGATGCCCAGCACGGCAAGCGTGTACAGAAGCATGTTGTAGGGCTTGGTCAAATACAGCTCAACGTGCGTGGCGTCGGTGGCCACGGCCTCGCGCACCATGGAAAGGTCGGCCTCGGAAGCCTCCCCCTTAATGACGCCGTTAATAGTGAAGGCGACGTCAGATGCGGTAAGCGAATCGCCATTGGTGAACTTCACGTCGTCGCGAATGGCGAATGTCCAGGTAAGACCGTCGTCAGAGCAGAAATAATCGGTCGCGAGGTCGTTTTGGAATTCCAGATTCTCGTCAGTCGTAATAAGCGTCGATTGAATAAGGGGCTCATGGACATGCTCGCCGCAACCCCACGCACGCAACGGGTCGAAACCGGCGGCAGGCTCGCTGCCAGTATTCATGGCCACGATAACCTGATCGGTAGCCGCAGCGCTTTCAGCGCCCCCCGTCGAAGACCCGCCCACGCATGCCGAAAGCACACCACCAAACGATGCGACGGCAGCGCCGCACGCGGCCAGCTTCAGAAAATCGCGCCTTTTGCACATTGCAACATCCTGCTCATGTATCGCCATTTCCGCTTCCTTCCCTTTTAGTGTTACGGAATACTATTTCGTAACACACATAGTAAAGGATAGTGTGTTACGAAATCAAGACGCGTAACACCTTTATTCGGCAAACGTCCCATAATCCGCCGCTATGCCAGATAGCCTTCATGATTTGAAAGATTCGCGAAACCAAGATGCAAAAGCAATCGTGGGCCAAAATAGAGCAGCGAAAGAGCCGTTTGACGAATTCATCGCAGACGGCAAACCCGCGCAGAGGGCCCATATAAGAACAGCTCCGGCGCATGCCGGAGCTGTGGATACTCTATCGAAGTTCATGCTAAGTCGAATCGCTGATGCTGGCCCCGCACGTTCGTCATGGCGTTGAGTGCCGCCAAGCGCAACCGCTTCAGCGGCTTACGCGAGTTCGCGCTCGACCACCTCGGCAATCACCTTCGCGTGGGCGTCGGCCGATTCCTGAGTTTCGGCCTCAACCATAACGCGCACCAAGGGTTCAGTGCCACTCGTGCGAACGAGCACGCGACCGGTATCGCCCATTTCAGCTTCAGCTGCATGCACAGCATCCCAAATGGGAGCGTTCCCCTCGAGCGCATGTTTATCTTTCACGCGCACGTTAATCAGCGTTTGCGGGAACTTCGTCATAACCTTGATGGCTTCTTCGACAGGCTTGCCGCTACGACGAACGGCGGCGAGGAATTGGCACGCCGTCACCAGGCCATCGCCCGTGGAATTATGCTCGAGCAAAATCATATGGCCCGACTGCTCGCCGCCGACGGCATAGCCGCCTTCGCGCATCGCCTCGAGCACATAGCGATCGCCCACCTTGGTCTGCAGCACGTCAATGCCATGAGCCTCCATGGCGCGCACGAAGCCCAAATTGGTCATAACGGTGGAGACCGCCGTGTTGTGGGGCAGCTCGCCGCGATTCTTCAAATCGACCGCAAGCACCGCCTCGACGATGTCGCCATCGATTTCGGTGCCATCTTTTGCCATGAGCATCACGCGGTCGGCGTCGCCATCGTGGGCAATGCCCACGTCGGCGCCGCATTCGGCCATAAGCTCGGTCAGGGGACCCAAATGGGTGGAGCCGCAATTGACGTTGATGTCGGTACCGTCATAGTCGTCGTTGATCACGGTGACTTCCGCGCCCAAACGGCGCAGCGCCTCTGCGCTCGTGAGGGACGACGCGCCGTGGCCCGTATCGAGCGCGACATGAAGCCCGTCGAAGTTGATTCCCTGGCTCGTTACCGTTTCGACCGCATGGTTGATATACATCTCGCACGCGTCCTCGACTTCAAGAGCAACGCCAACCTCGTCGCCCACGGGCATTTCAGCTTCCTCGCCCGCCTCTTTCGCACGCGCGATTTGGCCTTCAACGCCGCCATCGGCAATGAATTTCTCAATTTCGTCTTCGACCGCGTCAGGAAGCTTGAAGCCATTCGCGTCGAAGAATTTGATGCCGTTATACTCCGGTGGATTATGCGATGCGGAAATCACGATGCCGCCATCGGCATGCAGTTCGCGAACCAGCAGCGCCACAGCCGGCGTAGGAATAACCCCCGTAAGCAGCGCATCGCCGCCTGCGCTCGTAATGCCGGCAACCACCGCCGCCTCGAGCATGTCGCCGCTTTTGCGCGTGTCTTTGCCCACGACAATGGTCTTGCCCATAAAAGATGCCGCAGCCTGCCCAAGCCTATAAGATAATTCGCAGGTGAGGTCGACGTTCGCCACGCCGCGCACGCCATCGGTTCCAAAAAGTCGGGCCATTGCTTCTCCAATCCTTGTGAAAGCTCTCTCGCGAAGCTTTGAAGCATCGCCTCGCAAGATGGCAAAGGGCGCCCGCGCGCCCCTCGAACTTTTGTATTCTACCACTCGCGGTCGCAATGCACCGCACACCAGGCCGCCAAACCATATCGAGCGGCGAGCGGAGCATCTCACGCGAAAACGCCGTGGTTATCGCCTATTTGGACGCAGGCGACATCGCGCGCATGAATTGCCATGAGTCGCAGTAACGGCGTTCGCCACGCACCCCGACCTTGCGGCATAAACGCCTGGCGACGGCCTTTCGCGACAAGGTTATTCCCGCACCGCTTCTTCACTCCTAAAATTCGCGAGTAGAAAAACGGTCGACATAATGAATACGAACCCAACAAAATCCATCGCTTCAAATGCCGTACCCAGCCATAGCACCGCGAACGCCGTCGCCGACACCGTTTCCACACTTGCGATAAGGCTCGCCTTCGCGGCTCCGATATCTTTGACGGCCTGCAAATATGCCGTAAACCCAAAAGCCGTTCCGAAAAGAATGAGCCCCACGAATAACGCCACGAAGCCTTCCACATCGAGCCCGCCTTCACCAAATTCGGGTGCGAAGTTCCACGATTGCGTCACGAGGCAAAGCGCGGCACCACCGATAAGCATGCCGCACGCCACCACGGGAATGCTCCCGTGGCGCTGCATAAGCGTCCCAGGCGAAATGGTATATATCGCAACGGTCACCGCCGCGCCCAGGCCCCACAGCAACGCCTGCGGCGACATCACCAAATTCGTAGGGTCGCCATGAGTCGCAAGCAAAAACGTGCCCATCACCACGTATCCCATGGCAATGAACTCGCGCGCCGTGGGCAACCTGCACGCCGAAAAACACGTCACGGCCACAATAAGCACCGGACCGATATACTCAAGCACGGTCGCCGTACCCGCATTCGAATATTGAATGGCAACCAAATAGGTAAGCTGGCACAGCATAAGGCCGAATATCGAAAACACCATAAGCTGCGCGATATCTCGCCACGAAGAGAAAAGGCCCTTCAGCGCGCGTCGATACCACACAAGCACCACGACGATAAGAGCCAACCCGGCACATGTCATGCGCGTGCCGGTAAGCCACAACGGATCAAGGCCGTATTCCTGAAAAAGAAATTGCGCACAGGCACCAGAAAAGCCCCATCCAATACCGCCGGCGATGGCGAAGAAAACGCCCCTCGTATTTTTCGACAACGCCATGTCAGGCTCCATTCATTCCCTCAAGAAAAGACAGGCATCAAACGCGCGACGCCTACCCTTGCCATATTCACGAAGGGCAGTGTGACAGACCCGTCGCATAATTGCACTATCGGCGTTGAGCGAAATTCGTAAAGAGTTACAACGCAGTCAAAAGCATCGATACAATATTGGCCAAGAAACGTTACGTCGAACCTTTGCAAAGGAAGACCTATGGAACTCAAGCAAATCGCAAGCTTCGCCGTCGATCACACCAAGCTCGTTGAAGGCATGTACACCTCACGCGTTGACGGCGACGTGACCACCTATGACATTCGCATGGTTAAGCCGAACTGCGGCACCTATCTGCCCTACCCCGCCATCCATAGCTTCGAGCACTTGTTCGCAACCTATGTGCGCTCGAGCGAGCTTTCCGACCAAGTCATATACGTTGGCCCCATGGGGTGCCGTACCGGTTTCTATTTCCTCGTGCGCAACATGGAACCCGAGGTTGCCATCAAGCTTGTCAATGACATGCTCGCATTCATTGCCAGCTTTGAGGGCGATGTGCCCGGTGCCACCGAAAAGGAGTGCGGCAACTTCCGAGAGCAAGACCTCGAAGGCGCCAAAGCAATCGCCCGCAAGATGATTCCCATTCTGAAAAGCTGGACGCCCGCCGACTGCGCCTACGAAAAATAGCCAACGTTCGACATGCTCCGGTCTCAAAGGGCACGCTTCAGCAGCGCGGAACCCGGCTTTGACCGGTCGTTTCCGCGCGTCTCGAGCGCGTCTTGCCCCTTTTCATTGATTAGAAATCGAAGCAAAAGGCCCGATGGATACACCCATCGGGCCTTCGTATTCCGCGCGGCTTTTGACGCATAGGCCTCATGGGCCCGCTTTTTCGCGATTCCCAGCCAAAGGCATATATAAAAGAAAGGCTCGCCGCATAAGCGACGAGCCTTTCCATTTCGCGTGAAGTAAGCGAGCAGATTAGCGCTTGCTGAACTGCGGGCGCTTGCGGGCCTTCTTCAGGCCGTACTTCTTGCGCTCGACCATACGAGGGTCACGAGTGAGGAAGCCAGCCTTCTTCAGCTCGGGACGATACTCGCCGGCCTGCAGCAGCGCGCGGCTGATGCCGTGGCGCAAAGCGCCAGCCTGGCCAGAGATGCCGCCGCCATTGCACAGGGCGATGACGTCGAAGTGATCCTGGGTGTCGGTAACCTTGAACGGCATGGTGGCGTAGTTCACCAGGGCCTCGCGGCCGAAGTAATTCATAGCCTCACGACCATTGACGGTAACCTTGCCGGTGCCGGGAACCAAGCGGACGCGAGCAACGGCGTTCTTGCGACGGCCAGTGCCGTAATAGACAGCTTCGTTTGCCATTGTTACTTCTCCTCCAGCTTGATCTCGACGGGCTTCTGAGCGGCATGCGGATGCTCGGGGCCAGCGTAGACCTTGAGCTTGGTGAGCTGCTTGCGGCCGAGAGTGTTCTTCGGCAGCATGCCCTTAACCGCGTGCTCGATGACGCGCTCAGGATGCTTCTCGATAGCCTCGGTGAAGGTTTCGCACTTCTGTCCACCGGGGTAGCCGGAGTGACGGTAGTACTTCTTGTCGAGAGCCTTGTTGCCCGTGACGCGCACCTTCTCGGCATTGATGACAATGACGAAGTCGCCCGTGTCAACATGCGGAGTAAACTGCGGCTTGTTCTTGCCACGGAGAATGTGGGCAGCCTTAGCGGCAACCTTGCCCAGCACCTGATCGGCGGCGTCGATAACGACCCACTCGCGCTCAACCTCTTGAGGCTTTGCGTAATACGTCTTCACGATTTCCTCCAAATACGTTTGTTCTGGTTCAAAAGTGCTGCTTCACGAAACTGTTCGGTTTCCTACGCCAAACCAACGGTCCAGAATCTGGACATTCTTTCGCGCTGTGTCCCGTTTTGAGCAGCGTTTAGCGGGGCTTTTGAAAGCGAACTTTTGCAGGATACAAGTTGAACGCCCCGCCGTCAATGGAAAAAGTGACGTTTCACCAGGTACAGCGGCAGTCTTCACGAAATCGCGACAAATAGGCGAAATATCGAAAATGATGCGTTTCGATGGTCTTCGGTCGACCCGTATACATACATAGAATAGCCGCGAAACTAAAAAAGCGGCCAGAGGCCGCCTTCCGATCAAACCTATGCGCGAAGCATTCAACCAACCGAAATAATGGTAGCGGTGACTGGATTCGAACCAGTGACGCCACGGGTATGAACCGTGTGCTCTAACCAACTGAGCTACACCGCCATGCAATGACAGCTGAGGTCGATTGATCCCTTTTCCCATTCAGGCGAAGACCGTTGCAGGAAAAAGAGCGAATGGAGCCCGCGACCGGACTTGAACCGGTGACCTCTTCGTTACCAACGAAGTGCTCTACCGACTGAGCTACACGGGCAAAGCTGGTGGGCGCGCTAGGATTCGAACCTAGGTAAGCAGAGCTAACGGGTTTACAGCCCGTCCCCTTTAACCACTCGGGCACACGCCCAGCAATGCGAGGTGGAATTGTAGCGTAAAAACGGCACCTTCCGCCGAGAATTCCTGTGGAACTTCATTCTTTTTTATTGAGATACATGTTTCACGATTAAAAACGGTCTAATATGCACGAAACCGATTTTTTATGCATTTCAAACAAAGGAGCAGCACATGATTAAAGCAGGAATCATGGGGGCCACGGGTTACGCCGGAGCCGAAGTGCTGCGAATTTGCGCTAACCATCCCGAGTTCGAAGTTGCTGTCATCACCTCCGATTCCGAAGCCGGACAGCAGATCGCCGACATATATCCCGCGTTTCACGGCGTTTACGACAACCTGGTGCTCGAACCGCACGCAACCGATTCGCTGCTTTCGTGCGACGTCGTCTTCATGGGCGTACCCCACAAAGCTGGCATGCTCCATGCGCCTCGTCTCGTCGAAGCGGGCGTGACGTGCATCGACCTTTCCGCCGATTTCCGTTTCGCGCACGCAGCCGACTATGAAGCCGCCTACCACGTACAGCACGCGGCGCCCGAGCTGCTCGAGCGCGCAACGTTCGGACAACCCGAAACTAACCGCGCCGCCCTTGATGAGCTTGCGGCGCGCCATGCCGCAGGCGAGGCCGTTATCGTTGGCTGCGCTGGATGTTATGTGACCGCCTCTATTTTGGCGGCAACCCCCGCACTTGCCGAGGGCTTCGTCGATCCCAATGCGCCCATTATCGTCGATGCCATTTCTGGCATAACGGGCGCGGGCCGAAAGCCGAGCGCGCGCACCCACTATTGCTCCGGCGACGAATCGCTCGAAGCGTATGGCCTGCCGCTTCATCGCCACCAACCCGAAATCGCGCTTTCCTATGGACGCACCCTTTCAGACGCACACATTCCCGTTGCCGGCGACGCATCGGTGCGCCCCGCACCTGCGCATGTCATTTTCACGCCGCATTTGGCACCGCTCAAGCGTGGCATTCTCGCCACGGTGTATTTGCCGCTTGCAAAAGACGCTGAAATCAACGACGCATCTCTGCATCGCGCCTACGAAAAAGCCTATGCCAAGTCAAACCTCGTAACTGCCCTGCCGCAAGGTGTATGGCCCAAAACCGGCGCGGTAGCAGGTACGGCCCGCGCGCACGTCAATGCGTCGCTGAACCCAAATGAGCGCATAATCGTCGCCATGGCCGCCATCGACAACCTCGGAAAAGGAGCCGCTGGCCAAGCTGTCCAGTGCGCGAATATCGTCTTCGGACTTGCCGAAGACGCCGGATTGGGCGGCGTGGCATGCGCATCGTAGCAATTACTATGGCCGAACCCTCCTTGAGAAGAAACGAGCGACGAAGCTAGGCGTTTGCCAGCCGTTGCCTTTTGTGCGCGCCCACGCTCATCGCGGCATGCGCGCCTTCGGCTTGGCGTACGCGCCCTGCCCCATATATTCGCACCTTCCGTTTCCAGCGAAAGCCCGCCAACGCCACAAACGTTCCGCGGGTTCCAAGGAGTTTTATGAAATTCACGAAAACCGGAGCTCGCAGCTCCAACTATGCCACCAAAGTCAACCTGCTCGTCGAGGCGCTGCCATGGATCAAACACACCACAGGCAAAACCGTGCTCATCAAATATGGCGGATCGGCCATGGAAAACCCCGAGCTTATGGCGCAGGTCATGACCGATATCGTGCTGTTGAAAATTATCGGCATGAAGCCAATCATCGTGCATGGCGGTGGCAAAGACATTTCTGCCGCATTCGAGAAAAGCGGCATGCCCGTAGAATTCAAAGACGGCCTACGCGTGACGCCCGACGATGCCATGGAGCTCGTGCGCATGGTGCTCGTGGGCAGCGTGAATCGCCGTTTGGTCGACGCCATCAACGTGCACGGCCACCTCGCCGTGGGCGTGAGCGGCGGCGACGGCTGCACTATCCGCGCCACGCAGCTCGACCCCGAGCTTGGTCGCGTCGGCGAAGTCACGAGCATCGACCCCACCTACCTCGAGCACCTCATCAACGACGATTATATTCCCATCGTAGCGTCCGTCGCGGCGGGCGACGACGGCAAGCCTTTCAACATCAACGCCGATATCGCAGCGGGCCATCTGGCAGCAGCGCTGCACGCGCACAAAATCATTTTCCTCTCCGATGTCGACGGCCTCTACAAAGACTTCAGCGATAAAGACACCCTTATCTCTTCCCTCACATCGGAAGAAGCCCGCGAGCTCGTCGAATCGGGCACGCTTTCCAGCGGCATGATTCCCAAAATTGAAGCGTGCCTTGCGGCGCTCGATGCGGGCATTCCCGCCGCGCACATCATCAACGGCACCATGCCTCATGCGCTTTTGCTCGAATTGCTTACCGACCACGGCGTTGGCACCATGATGAAACCCAGCACACCCGACGAGACCTACCAGGCCCAACCGCTCGACGCGCTTGCGAGCCGCCTCGACGCAAATGTCAATATTGAACTGGGATAACGATTCCAAACAAGCCAAACGCGCACATGCGCATCAATAGAAGGGAGCTCCCATGAGCCTCGCACAGCAGCAAGAACTTGAGTCGAAATACGTGATGGGCACCTTCGCCCGCAAGCCTGTCGAATTCGTGAGCGGAAACGGCATGACGCTCACCGACGACAAAGGCAAACAATACCTCGATTTCATTGGCGGCATCGGCGTTATTAGCCTGGGCCACTGCGCACCCGCGCTCGTAAAAACCCTGCAAGAACAAACTGCCAAGCTCATGCACGTCAGCAACTATTACTACATCGAGCACCGCGGCGAGGTCGCCGAGAAGCTGTCGAACATTCTGGGCGGCACCACCAATTCTGGCGAGCCCGTCGAGTGGAAGACGTTCTTCTCGAATTCGGGCGCAGAATCCAACGAATGTGCCATTAAACTCGCGCGTCTTTACGCGAAGCGTTTCGGCAACGGCGGCTCGACCATCGTCACCATCACGAACAGCTTCCACGGCCGCACGCTCGCGACGCTCGCTGCCACCGCGCAGCCGCTGAAGCAGGAGGCCTTCAAGCCGCTGCCCGGCGGATTCGTCGACGTTCCGCAAAATGACGTCGCAGCGCTCGAGGCGGCATTCGCCAATCATGACGTGTGCGCTGTGATTCTCGAGGTCGTGCAAGGCGAAAGCGGTGTGCATCCGTGCTCCCAGGAGTATATGGAAGCGGTTCGCCGCCTGACGAGCAAGAACAAAGCGCTCATGATTTGCGATGAGGTGCAGTGCGGCATGTATCGCTGCGGCGTTCCCTTCGCGTTCCAGCACTATGGAATCACGCCCGACATCGTCGCCATGGCAAAAGGCATTGCCGGCGGCGTGCCCATGGGCGCATGCGCCGCGCGTGCCGAAGTGGCCGACGCGTTCGGGCCGGGCGACCATGGAACCACGTTCGGCGGCAGCTGCCTGGCCATCGCCGCAGCGAACTGCGTGCTCGACGAGCTGGGCCGCGAGGGCGAAATCGAGCGCATCGAAGCTGCTGGCGAGCACCTCGCCGAGCGCTTGGCTACCCTGCCCCACGTGAAAGAAGTTCGCGGCCTCGGCCTTATGCGTGCGGTGGAGTTTGACGATTCCGTCGACGCGCCCGCGCTGGTGCTAGCCGCCCTCAACGCGCCGCAAGGCCTGGTGCTCAACTACACCGGTGCCCATACGCTGCGCTTCCTGCCGCCCCTCGTTGTCACGAACGCCGACATCGACGCCATGGCCGACCAGCTCGAAAAGCTTATTCAAGCTTAGAGCCTTGCGGAGGACGCAACAGCTCGTCCCTCTTGAAGTCAATTCTCCTTCCCAAGCAACTCCACTTGCCCTGCGGAAGATACAAAAAAGCGGACCGGCAAGCCTCCGGTCCGCTTTCTCTATTCGAATCAAAAACCAAAGGCGACAGGCTAGATTGCATCATGAGGGGCGCCTGGAACGTTGTCCCGTTGATGCAGCCCAGCCCGCCGCCGAGTAGGTCAAACAAGCTGCCAATTATTCCTGCGGTTTCACAACCACGAGCAGCATCTTGTATGGCTCGAGAGCCTTCACCGAATGCGGCGCGTTCGCGGGAATTACGATGGTTTGCCCAGGCGAAACCTCGTGGACAATATCGTCAATCACAATTTGCGCCTTGCCCTCCAAACACGTCACCATGGCATCACCCGCGGCGGCGTGGCTCGACACGCCCTCGCCCGCAGCGATAGCGAACACGGTAATCTTGCAGCCAGGCGTTTGCGACAACGTAAGGCTGTTCACGCGGCCAGGTTCCAATTGCACCAAATTGCGCAGACTGAATTCCTTGCCATGCTTCACATTCTTAATGAGTTCCATCGCTAGCTCCTCTCTTCAGGAATCGTAAGTTGCAGAAGCTTGAACGCGGCGCCTTCATGGCCCTCGACGGCATGCGGAATGTGCGCGGGCACCATGAACACCTCACCGGCAGCAACCGCCACGCGGCGATCGGGCAACACCACGTCGGCGGCGCCCTCCACCACGTGATACAGCGTGTCGCCGAAATATTCTTCCTCGCTCACGATTTCGCCTGCCGAAAATGCCATCAGCATGAAATCGACCGAGCCGCCGACCGTAAGCCCCATGCTCGACACCTGACCCGGGCGACTCTCGATGAGCCCAGCAATGGGGCGAGCCTCATCGGTCGGCAAATTTCGGAATCCCATACGCGCCTCTCTATCCAAAAATTGGAACGTCGGCCCCTAAGGCAACCGTCCCGCGAACTTTTGTCTCTTCGCAAATCGTAGCGCGACATCGCCTCGAATCAAACAAAAAAGCACCCAAAGCTAACTTATTTGAAACTTGGCACTAAATCGAAAACAATCGGCAATCTTCTACCTAAATCGGAATTTGAGAACCGCGAAGGGGAACCAAAAAAATCTCGCGAAACGCCGCCGCGCGAAGCCGAACAACCAGCGCTACCCGCGCACCACTTCCCCATACGCGTCGGCGCGGCGGTCGCGCAGGTAGGGGCTTGTCACGCGATTCTTGCGCACCTCATCGAAATCGAGGTCGGCATACAGAATGCCCTCGGCCTCTTCGGTTATCTGGCACATTTTGCCACCGCGCGGGCCGCAGACCATGCTTCCGCCATGCATGTACAAGTCGCCGCCTTCGTGGCCGATGCGGTTCACCGCGCCCAAAAACACCGTATTCTCAAGCGCACGGGCGGGCGCGTTGATTTCCCACACGTCGGCGTCTTGCACGCACCACGCGCTCGGACACACGATGAGCTCGGCGCCCTTCAGCGCCAACGTGCGCGCTGCCTCGGGGAATCCCATGTCGTAGCACACCATAATGCCGACTTTGCCGAATTCGGTGTCGAACACCGGGAATTCGTGGCCCGCACGGAAATAGAAGCGCTCGAGCGCCCACAAGTGAACCTTGTCAAACGACCCCTGCACCGTGCCGTCGGAGTTGATGAACACCGCGCTGTTGTACGGAACGCCCGAAAGCCCATGTAGAAGGGCGATAGGAGCCACGATATACACGTGATTTTTGCGGGCCGCTTCCTGCAGTGCGCGCACCGTGGGGCCATCGATAGGCTCGGCCAGCTCGGTCATGCGCGGTCCGACCGTATCCAAATGGTAGCCTGTGGTAAACAGCTCGGGAAATACCACCATGTTGGCGCCTGCGGCGGCCGCCTCATCAATCATGGGCAGGGCGCGAGCCATGCTCGCCTCCACATCGCCCAACACGCTTTGGAACTGCACGAGTGCAAGCTTCATCTTCGCCATGGTCTTCCTTTCAATGTCGCACCGAATCCCGGCAGTCACGCGATGCACAAGACGCCTTCCCAGAACGGAAGCGCCGCGCACAAAGCTACAGCCGAACCGCATATGAATGAGCGCGGCTCGCCTGGTATTCAGTGCTCTGTATCAATGATTCGTCATGCATTCCACTATGCTGCATTAAGGCTTAAGGTGCAAGCACCCCGCTCCCCAATAAACGGCAAACGTGAGCGGCAAACGGCGCATTCGGCACTACAATGTCGCTAACGCATCTTAGAAAGGATCGCCATGCTCTTCAAACACCTTATCGAATTGTACGAATTGCTCGATTCGCCTCAGGCTTCGGGCGCGATTGTCGCCGATTATCTGAAGGCCATCGACCCTGAATGCACCGTGGAAACCTACCCGTTGGAAGGCCCCAAGGGCATTACCGACATGGTGCGCGTTCGCATTCCCGGCGCCCATGGCAAATCGAACGGCGGCGACGCGCCGACCATCGGTCTGCTCGGTCGCTTGGGCGGTTTGGGAGCACGTCCCGAACGCATCGGATTCGTATCTGACGGAGACGGCGCACTCACCGCGCTCGCCTGCGCCGCAAAGCTGCTCGACATGCACAAGAAAGGCGACGTTTTGCCTGGCGACGTGTTCGTGAGCACGCATGTGTGCCCGCATGCGCCCACCATGCCGCACAAGCCCGTGCCGTTCATGGGCTCGCCCACGTCCACCGCGGCCATCAATGCCGAAGAGGTCACGCCCGAGCTCGATGCCATTCTTGTTGTCGACACCACCAAGGGCAACCGCATCGCCAACAACCGCGGTTTCGCGATTTCTCCCACAGTTAAGCAGGGTGTCGTGATGCGCGTGAGCGAAGACCTGTTGGGCATTGCCGAAATCGCCACGGGCAAGCTGCCGCAAGTGTTCGCGATTTCAACGCTCGATATCACGCCGTACGGCAACGGCCTGTATCACCTGAACTCCATCATGCAGCCCTGCACCTGCACCGACGCGCCGGTTGTTGGCGTGGCCATCACCACGCAGACGGCCGTGCCGGGCTGCGCAACCGGCGCCACGCGCCTGCCCGATCTCGACGAGGCCGGCACCTTCATGATCGAAGCCGCCAAGGCGTTCACGGCCGGCGACGCAAGCTTCTATGACCCGGCGGAGTACGACCTGTTCGTGCAACGCTACGGCAGCATGGCGCAGCTGCAAACCATGGGGAACCTGCCGGCGGAAAACCCCATGGCGTAAAGCCTCTGGGACGTCATCTGGGTCAAAAGGGCAATCGTCCTTTTGACCCAACCCAAAAGCTCAAACACTGCATTCGCATCAAAAGCCAGCGATACACCTACACGTAGTAGAGGAAACTTTGCAGTTTCTCGTCGACGCTGGCGTCCAGCGTTCCGTCAAAGTTCAGGCGTAGCACGGGCGCGGCGAAATCGGATGGCTTCTGGCCGAGCTTCAGCACGATGTCGGTGTTCTCGTACATCGATGCCGCAATGATGACGCCATCGGCCGCATGCGATGTCACCTGCGATTTCGCCGCTCGATAACGCCCATTCGCACCAATATAGCTGCCCAGCAGGTCGCCGTCGGCCGCGGCCTCAAGCGCGTGCGGGTCGCTGAACGTCGTCGCGTCGCCAAGCGCCGAAGATACGCGCGCCGTAAGACCGGCAAAACCATCGAGCACCACGGTTTTTTCCTCGAAAGAGGGCTCGTTTGCTGGCTCAGCGGGCGCAGGCAACGCCGTTGCGCCCGATACCGCATCGATTCCGCTGGCGGCTGTGGCCTCGACCGCCGCGACGGTCGCCGTCGCCTCGCCGCAGCTTCCGCACAAGCCGCAATCGGCTCCGTGCGCGCCGCCCTCGCCCCCTTGCTCGCAGCCCTCATGCGAGTGGCGGCTCGCATCGGGCATGGCGAGCATCGCGGCCTCGGACACATTGTCCATGAAAAACGGCGTGCTGGTGCGTTCGCGGGAATCTTCCTTGGCGGCGTCGCGCCACGCGAACAGCAGATATTCGGAAAACGGCATGCGCGCCACGCGATAGCCGGCTCCCTCCAAACGCTGCCACGCGCCGCCGACGAGCGCGTCGTCGAACACGCACTGCCACTCGCCAGAAAGCGCCAACGTGGCTTTCGGCGAGACGCCCTTCCACGACGCAGCCGCCCGCTGGGCCAATTCCAACAGAAATACCTCGTCAAGCACGCCATTTTCCGCGGCGACACTGGCGTCTCGAGCCAATTCTTCGCGCGCGGCGGACGCGGCGGCATACGCGATATCGCCCGCGAGTAGCGTGCGGAACAGCCCGCTCGCATCGGCAACCTCCCACGGCAGCCGCTCGAGCTTCGGCGCGGAGATGCCCACGCTCGCAAAGCCATTCGCGTCCAGCACGCGGCGAATCGCACGCACATACTGCCCATCGGCATCGGAGCCGACCGACGAGGGCAGAAGCAGTCGCATGCCTCCTCGTGCCGACGGGCAATCGCCACAGCCGGCTGTTCCATCTCCGGATGCGGAGGCGCGCCCGCCCGCCGACGATTGCGCCGCCGCAAGCGACATACCCAGCAGGCTGGTGAAGCTGTAGTATTCCTTCGACGAAAGCTCGCGCTGGCCCAGCCTGAACGACTCAGGCGTATGGCGCATCGGCGAAACATCGAACCCGCGCCCGCGCAACCACGCGGCCGTCACCTGGCCGAACGGGCCGATTTGCGGCAGCACGCACGCCTCGCCCGACCGCGCCGGACCCATATTCAGCCCGCGCGGGTGCAAGGCATAGGGCAGCGCGCGCTCGTCTTTGCCCCGCCAATGGTCGATGGAGTTCAAGAACGCCTCGATGCGCGTGATAACGCCCACCTGCGAGAAATGCTCGTCCATCTCGATCTGCAAATAGGGCTTGTCGCCCATTTCCTCGGCGAATAGGTGGCTCACCATGGTGTCGGGCCCGCAACCGTGGTTGGTCAGATACACCGCGAACAGGCGCGGGTCGCGGCGCACCAGCTTCGCGCCAGAAAGCATGTGCTGGCCGAACGGCCAATACATGTCGGGGTGGTCGGTCGAAATGTCCAGGTCGTGCGCATGCAGATGGCTTACCGTGATTACCTTCTGCCCGCGGTCGAGCAGCGCGTCGGGAATGCCCATGTTCAGCGCTGGGTCGGAAATGCCGTATTGGCGCGTGATAATCACCAACACGCGCTCGCCAGGTTTAAGGCTCGCCAAAAGCCGCCCGCCCTGTTCTTCGGTTTTGCGCGTGAATTCTTGCACCGCGAAGCCGCCCGCCAGCATCGCCTTCGCGCTTTCCTGGGGCGAAAAGCCCAAATCAGCACCCACACCCAAAAGAGCCGTGGCCAACGCCTGCTGACCAAAGTCCATGTCCATCAACGGGCTGATAAGCCCAATGCCGCGTCCCCCGAAGTCGAGCGCATCGGCAACCAAGCGTGGCGCCACCTGCATGTATGGACAGGCGTAGTTATGGCGCACCTTGCTCTTGATGTGGCGAATGGTGTGCATCGAGGGCATAAACACATAATCGACGCCCGCGTCCACCAGCTGCGACACGTGGCCGTATACCAGCTTCACCGGGTAACACGTCTCGCCCTGCGCATATTCCTGCGCGCGCTGCACCGTGTCGTCGTTGGATGCATCTGACAGAAGTACATTGAAGCCCAGCTGACGGAAGAATGCATTCACCATGGGAAACAATTTGTGCAGCATAAGGCAGCGCGGCACGCCCACGGTTTTCTTCGCGGGGTCGCGCGCAGGGTCGTATCCCTCCAAATAAAACTCTTCGGTTTTGCGGAAAAAGGCGCGATTGGCCTCTATATCCGCCGCGCTCACAGCATGCCTAGCGCGACCCGAGCCCGACAAATCCCAGCCCTTGAACGCAGTCTGCGCACGCGCAAGCACGTCGACCGAAACACCCTCGCCGACCGCAGCGCGCATCTCGTCGAGCGCGAGCAGCGCCGCGCCCACCGCGCCCGACACCGCAAACCACGGCGAAACCGTAAGCGCACCGCCGAGCGCTTGGCGAAAAGCCGCCACGATGGCCGGGTTGTACGCCACGCCGCCCTGCAGCACCACATGCCGCCCCACGGGCTTGGCGCCCACCACACGGTACAGGTAATTGCGCACCACCGATTGGCACAAGCCCGCAGCCACGTCAGACAGCTGCGCGCCCTTGGCGATCGCCGCGTTGATGGCGGTTTCCACAAACACCGTGCAGCGTTCGCCCAAATCCACCGGCGCCGTCGCCGAAAGCGCCAACGGGCCGTATTCATCTAAAGGAATGCCCAAACGAGCGGCCTGCTCTTCCACAAACGAGCCCGTGCCCGCCGCGCAAATCTTGTTCATTTGGAAATCGACCACATTACCCGCCGAACACGAGATGTACTTCGAGTCTTGCCCGCCTATCTCGAACACGGTATCGGTATGCGGGTCGGCAGCGACCGCCGCGCGCGCCTGGGCGGTGATTTCATCGCGCACCACGTCGGCGCCTATGAATTCGCCGACTATCGTGCGGCCCGACCCAGTCGTGGCCGCATGCACCACGCGCACACTATCGCCCAAACGTGCCTCAAGCGACGCAAGCCCCTCGCGCACGGCGTTTTTCGCATCGCCGCGCGTGCGCAGGTATTGGGCATCGAGCAGTTCGCCCTTCAAATCCACCAACACCAAATTCGTGCTGGTAGAGCCCACATCTACGCCCAGCACGCACGGCGTGCGGCCGTCAGGCGCCACGGGCCATGGCTGCGGCTTGGCCGCAAATCCCGCACCAGCAACGTAGCCCTCGTCGGGCAGGGGCGCAAGCCTAGACAATGCTTCCTGCTCAACTCCGGTCTCCAAAGCGGCAATCAAGTTGCCAAGGTCGACGGGCACGAAAGCATCGTGTCCGCCCGCACGAACGGCCTTTGCTGCATGCGCTGCAGCGCCCGCAGCCTGCACGTACACGCCAGCCGTATCTGCGATAAGATCGCCTTCATCCAGCTTGAACACGTCGCGCACCGCCCGCACCACGCCCTCGTTGCGCACCACACCGCCCGCAAGCAACACGGGAGCTTCCACCGGCATTTTGCGCACGATGGTGGCCTTGTAGCTTTTCACCATGGCATAGCACAACCCCAGCAGAATATCCTCGATGGGCACACCTTCCTGCTGGCGATGGATGATGTCGGTTTTGGCGAACACGGCGCAGCGCCCCGAAAGCCGAGGGATGCCGCTCGCGCGCTCGACGATGGCGGAATAATCCTCGATCGAAAGGCCCAAACGCCCCATTTGGTCTTCGAAAAACGAGCCCGTGCCCGCCGCGCAGCCCTCGTTCATGGCGAACTGCGGCGCACGACCGTCGGCGACGCCCGTCACGAAGAACGCGTTTTGCGCGCCCACCTGCACGATGCTTCGCGCGCCAGGCGCCATCACGGCGGCGCCGAGCGTCATGGCCGGCACATCTTCGAGCACGCGCACACCAGGGACCGCCTCGAGAATCGTTTCCGCGCACGCGCCCGTCGCCGCGATGCCCGCGCACGCGCCCCCGGCCAATTCCTCGGACGAAACCGCCGCAATCAAAAGCTTCCGCGCGCACGCCGCGATGCTTCCCTTGTGCGCCTCGCACGCGCGAAACGCCACGTCGAAGCCTGCGCCCGCGTCGTGCAGCGCGACCACCTTCACCGACGACGATCCAGCATCTATGCCCACAAAATATGGAAATTCCCCTAAAGCAGCCATGAAGCCGCCTCCTTAGCAAAAAACTAGATTCTGAATATTTGCATGTTCACCTGGGAAAATGCGTGTCGTTTACGCGGTTTTGTACGCCTCGAATTCCGTAAGGAAAGCCTGTTTGTCAAGCCCGCGGAACTGCACCACATCGTCGAACGTCACCAGCTCGGTAATGGGATTGTCGATCGTGAACGGGAAGCCCTTGCTCTGCAGAAACGATTCGAGCTTCGGCTCGTCGGCGCACAGCTCGCGCATGGTTTTGGTCGTGTCCATCGAAGTCCCTCTCGTGTCTACCAGCATATCTCGTCGTCGCGCAGCACTTCGAGCCTGCGCCCGTCGAGCGCGATAATGCCCTCTTCTTGCAAAAGCCGCAGTTCACGCAAGAGCGCCTTCTCGTGCACGCCCATCTCGGCCGCCATATCGCGGCGCGTCTCGGGCAGAATGTAGCTGCCGTCTTTGCGCGAAGGCAGCGTTTTCACATACTTCATCAGGCGCGGGCGAATGCGCGTTTCCGAAAGCATCGAGAGCTTCGCGGTAAGCCGGCCCACCTTCTTGCTCATCTCACCCGCGATGTTTTTCGACAGGCGCTCAAACAGTGGGCTTTCCTCAGACCGCACGTTTGCCGCGGGTATCGCCACCAGCCGCACGTCTTGCGAGGCGACGATGTTCACCGGGCATATTCCCATCCCTTTCGGAATGGCCTCGGCGAACGACTCGCCCGGCATGAAGCGCTCCACAATCATAGGGCCGGAATCGCGCGGCATTTCGGCTTGAACGATGCCGGTAATTACTATGGGATAGAAATCGAGCTTCTCGCCTTGCCGCCGTATGAATTCGCCTTCTTGAAATGTGAGTTCATACGCCTCAGCCTCAATAATCACCTTGTCGATGTTCTCCAGCGCAAAGCCGGAAAACACGGCGGAACGCTGCAGCACGCGCATCGTCTTCTCGTTGAACCTCAAAGCTTCACTTCCCATTACTCGCCCTGCAATTCCGCCAAATCGAGGCGCCGAGCGGCCAACAATTCAGCATCCCGTTCACCGTGCGTCGCCACAAGCAGCGTTCTTTCGCGCCTGTTCGCAAGCAAGAAATCAATCACTTGGCGGCGCGTTTGCGCATCGAGCCCCGTGAACGGCTCGTCAAGCACCAAAAGCGTGCTGGGGTATGCCACCGCACGCGCCAGCGACACGCGTCGACGCATGCCGCCCGAAAGCTCCATCACCGGCTGGTCGAGGCATGCCGCAGGAAGAATCTGCGACAAAAGCCCGCGCACCTTGGTCCGGCTTGCGCGACCGGGCAGCACAAGCGCCACGTTTTCAATCGCCGAGAGCGCCTCGCATAGCCGATCTTCCTGGAACATCATGGAAATATCGCCCGAAGAAACACCCGTTATTGACCCGGTATCGCACGGCTCCAGCCCCAGCAGCGCGCGAAACAGCGTGGTTTTGCCCGAGCCCGAAGGCGCCATAAGGCAATACACGCCGCCCGCTTCCAACGTAAAATTCAAGCCGCGCAGCACGCGGTTTACGCCGTACGATTTGCACACGCCGTCGAAACGAACCTCGGCTGCGCCGCGCTGCTCGAGTTCGGCATTAGCCATTGCGCGCCTCCTTGCCCTCACCGCTATCGGCTTCGCCGCCGTCGCTTCCGATGAAGCCGCCCAGCGGTCTGTTCGCGCGCTTCAGCAATTCCATGAACGCCTTCTCGAACAAAAACGACAGCACCATAACCACCACGGTCCAAGCGAGCAGGTCGGGCGTGTCCAAAAACGTGCGCGCCGTGGCCATTTCTTTGCCGATGGACGGCTTCGGGGTGGCCAAAACCTCGGCCATGATGCCGCTTTTCCACGTCATGCCAAGCGATATCTTCGTCGAGCTCATAAGAAACGGCATGAACGCCGGGCGATAGATATACAAAAACGTGCGCCACCGCGAAAGCCCGTACACGCGCGCCATCTCGAGCATTTGTCTATCGACGCTCTCGAAGCCCGTGACCATGTTCGTGTAGATGAGCGGCAGCACGATGAAGAACGCCAGAAACACGGTAAGCGCCTGGTTGCCCACCCAAATAAGCAGCAGGATGATGAACGACGCCACTGGAATAGTGCGCAGCAGGCTGATGATGGGGTCCACGAAATCGCGAAACAGGCGGTGCCGGCACGACATAAGCGCCAGCAGGAAGCCGACCACGAACGACAGCAGAAACCCGAGCGCGATGCGCCCGAACGAGGCCCCGCAAATAACCCAGAAATCGGGTTGGCCCAATTGCTCGACGAGCGCCTGCGCCACGCGGATGGGGCCCGCGAGAACGAGGCGATTATCGATAACCACATCGAGCAGCTGCCATATCGCAAGCCAGAACGCGATAATGCCCGCCTTGCGCGCGAAACGGCGAGCGCCGTTTTGCTTCTCGACCGAGGCTCGCGCCTCGGCGGCGCGGCGCTCTTCATCGATTAGGCGTTGCGCCTCGGTATCGTCGATAAGCCCCTGGGAACTCATCACGCGCACCACCTGGCCTTGCGGCACGCCCAGCGAGGTAAGCATGTCGAGAATCTCGCGCGGCTCCACACCCTTCTCGGTCGCCATGCGCATCATGGGACCCATTTGCGAATCGGCCAAGCCCTGCGATTTAATCATTTGCGCTATTCGCGCAACGCGCTCTTCCGGCAGGCCTATTTTCGCCGCGATGGCGGAAATCTGCATGCGCGGCGCAGGCTCCCCCGCCGCAGTTGCGCCCCGCTTCCCAAAACGCTCTTTCAACATACCCCAGGTCATTTACTTGCCCGATGCCGTTCCGCCGAAAGCGTCCACGGCCGCCTGCGCGTCTTCCTTGGAGGCCGTCACGCCGTCGTTGCCCGTTCCGGCGCTCGACGCGTGCTCGGTCGCCTCTTCCAAGCCCGCCTGCGCAAAGCGCTCGTCGATTGCACCTTCAGGGGGCAGGTAATAAAAATCATCGCCAGGCAGCGCGCCGCCAATGGAATCGGGGTTGGCGACATACAGCTCGCCCAAAAATCCCGAAAGCGCGGTGCGCATCTCCTCGCCCGTCAAATTCACCATGGAAATGTACGGCATGGCGTCAAGCGCCACCGAGTTATTCAGGAACGTGCCCAACTCTTCCTGCAACGCCGAGGCCTTGTCCATGTTGGCGAGCGTCCACGCAACCGACTGGCCGGCCATGTTCAAATACTCCACCACGGCCTGCTCGTGCTCTTCCAGGAACTGCTTGTTCGCAATGGTGGTAGTGGTAACGGCCTGGCTGCCCGTGTCGGCGAACGCCTTGTTCCACTCAACCGTGAGGTCGACGGGAATGTACAACGGGTTCACCAGGATTTTCGCCAGCGACACGAACGGCTGCGGCAAAATCGCCACGCAATTCTTTTGCTCCTGCATCATGTTCAGCACCTCGAGCGGGCTGGATTTGAATTCCAGGTTGAACGCGCCGTCAAGGCCCGTTTTCTTCATCAGCGCCTCGATGGTGTATTCGGGCGTGCCGCCCTCGCCGTAGGCGTACACCGTGCGGCCACGCAAGTCGTCAAGCGACGCCAGGCTTTCGTCGTTGGTCATAACGTAGAGCACGCCAAGGTTGTTCACGCTGATGACTTCATAGCTGTTTTTCAGCTCGTCGTTGTTGAACAGAATGGGGCCAATGTTGCTCGGCAGCGTGCAAATGTCGTAATCACCCTTGTTGAACAGGGCCGACAGGCCCACGTAGTCGACACCGTTCAAGTCGAATGTGAAGTTATTGATGGTTTTGCCCGCCTGTGCTGCCAAGATGAATTGCGAAAGCCCCATAGACGGCGGCCCCATGATAAGCCCCACGCGCACGTCGCACGGCTCGGCCGAGCCCATAAGGTCGCGGCTTTCGGTGGTCGCGGTAAACTCCACCGCGCCGTCAGATACGTCGGCGCCCTTCGCTCCTTCGCCGCTCGCGCAGCCGGAAAGTCCCAACGCCGCGCTGAACGCCGCGGCGGCGCTCAGCGCCACGAATTTGCGCCTGTCCATCATACGCGCAGCCGCGCGCGCGATGCCGTTCTCGAATGTCATGAAAGCCGCCCTTCGGTGCCGTGAATTCCAAACAACACCAAAGTATAGTCAACCATGGCTAATTTCGCGGTAGCAAGAGTTACCTATTACCAACTTTTCCGAAAACGTTCAAATGCATACGCAAAAACTTTGCAAGCCCCAAGAAACAGAGCGCCTTAACGCTGATGAATCTCTCTATCGGATGCGGCCACGAAGGCAGGTATCGTCGGCCACCATCGGCTCGCCCGAAAAGCCACCACGCAAAAAAATGCTCCGCCTGCCCAACGCCGGCGGAGCATTCGTCATGAGTGGAAGGCCCGCAACGGGCGCTTCCCTATTTCAATCGCGACGAGACGTTACTCGCCGTTCGCGCTATCCGCGCCGGCTTCAGCCGCCGCGTTGCGCTTCTTTCGGCTTAGCAGCAGCCAGGCCGCGATCGCGGCCACGGCCACCACGCCAAGCGCGATGCACGCAACGGTCACGGGGGCCATGCCGCCATCGGCAGCGTCGCCTTCATCCGAAGCCGCCTGCGAGCCGGCCTTCTTCGCCGCAGCGCTTTCGGAAGCGGACGAGCCGTTTTCGTCGAGCGCGGCCAGCGCGGCCTCGGCGGCGCTTTCCTCGGCAGCCACGCCGTTGGCGCCGTTCAAAATAGCCTGCGCCGCAGCCGGTAGCGTGCCACCGCCCGATGCAGGCAGCACCGAGCCCAGGTCAACTTCCCAGTTGGCCGTCCAGGTATGGTCCCACACGCCATTGAAGATGCCCGCGGCGATGGTCTTCGCCAGCCAGCCGATGGTCACGCTCGCCTGGCAGGTGCCGGTAAAGGTGGTTTGCCCAGCGGAAGGCGTGCCCAGGTCAATGGTGATGGTGGAGCCGTCGAAGCTCACGCCCGACCCCCACACGTTGTTAACCACCATAACCTTGTCTTGAATGGTGACGGGGATGCGCACATACGCGTGTCCCGAGCCATCCACCACCAGCGTGGCGTTGCTCGACACAGGCGAGCTGGGCGGGAAGCCGCCATTGGACAGATGCGGGTTCAGCGGCAGGCCGGTTTGCGACTTAGGCAACCACACGTTGCCCGACACTGTGTAGGTACCGGCAACCAGGTGCCCGTCGGTTGTGGCGATGCCCCCGTTGGAGCCACCATTGGCGGAGCCGTTCGCTTCATTGGAACCAGAGTTGTTCTGGCTACCGTTGGAACCGTTGTTGTTGCCGCTGCCGCCATTACCACCATTGCCGTTGTTACCCTTGTCGACCAAGTCGACCAAAGTCGGAACCTCGGTACTGTCGGAAGACTTCCTCACACTAGAGTAGTCGACAGTCAAACGCAGCGCTACATCGCCCGACGGACGAATCTCGGGATTGCCAGAGCCATACTGCATTCCCTTTTCGAGAGGAACCGCATAAAGGAAGCTGCCTGCGAAATCATAAGAGCGCCCACCCGATGCCAGGTTATCAGTCAGCGTGAAAGCGACTTTATGAATACGGCTCGACATCTTACCGTAATTCCAGAGGCTCGGATCCTCCGGCGTTGTGCGCTCGACCTTTACATCTTGAAGCTCGGCGCACGTGCCGAGCTCCTGGAGGGTAAAGCACGGGTTGCGCACCGGAAGCACCAGCGTCTTGGTTCCGTCCTCGGCGACGATAAGCGTCGCGTTCGACGTCATCGCCTGGGCGTCGGTAGGCACCGCATTGGCGATCGTCACGTCGGAATTTTCATCCACGACAGGCGAATTGCCGGCGCTGTCGGCAAACGGGTTGTCGGGCGTATTCGCGCATACCGTGGTCCCACGCAAAACGGGATTGTATTCGCCCGGCATCATGAGGTTAGCGGTAATCGTGTACGTGCCCGGCGCAAGCTTCTCGCGGACATACGAGGAAGCCACGGAAAGCGTTCCCGGCGCATACTCGAATTGGTAGTTCTTGCCGGCATTGCCGCCTGTGGGCGTCAACTGATAGCTTTCGCCCGGATCAAGCGCCTCGGGGATGGAAACCGCAGGCAGCTCGAAGCCTTCAACTGTTTCGGCGGTTTCGCCGTTGACGAAGCCGGAGACAGACACCTCGCCCTTGGCTTCAGAGCGGGCCGTGGTCACCTGGTCGCCAGAGTAGGAGGCCGTAAGCGTCGCAGGAGCGATTGACCATTTGACGACTTTGTTGTCACTTGATCCATCGGACCAACGGCCCGCGCCACGAATGAGTTTCGCAACTGCTTCGTATTCGCCGGCATCGGCCTGGGAGACATTTTCAAGCGTGTACAGGCTTTCATCACCCGTCACGCCAACCTGCTCTTGACCGGAATAGACCAGCCCGTCCGCGACCTGAGGTTCACTCGACGGTGCCATACCGACATAAAGACTAGCATTGCTAAAGTTTATGTCGTAATTATCAAGCCCCTGGTCAAGCCCATCCCAATAATTCCAATTGCTGAGTTGATACAAACCAGGCTTGGTCGTATCGGGCCAATATTGAGGCTTCAAAGAAACAGACTTCAAACCGATGCTATCGGCCGTATCGCTTCCTTGGAAGCCCGTCACCTTTGCCACGAAATCAGACTGTGCACCATACGCCAAATCGTCAATCGAAATCTGGAGCGAGGCCTTCCATATCGACCACGTGAGCTCAATTGGAGTCCTGGAACCGTCGAACCAGGTATACCCGGGTTTCGGCTCGACCGTTGCGGAATAAGACCCCGCGTTTTTCTGGACGATTGAACCTTGAACTACCTGGGAATTCGCATCGACATAGGCACACGTCTGATTGTCGCCATTGTAAGTACGAACCGAATAGACGTAGGGGTTGTCTGCCAATTTAGAAGCATCATGGACGACCTTGATGTAAGCGACGGGCTCGTCGGCCGACGCGCTCGCGATCCCGTTATTGTGGCCATTGGCCAGGGCGACGAGCAATTTGCCGAGCTCATCGTTGCTCATGCCGCCCTGGTCAGGCGTCACGATGCTAAACGTGGCCTTGCCATCGACATAGGCGGAGTCGAGCTTCCTTGCACTCGTGGAAGAGCCGTCCGATTCAACGAGGTACACCGAATCAGACTCGCTGGAGACGGGCACGGTAAGGTTGAGATACCCCTTACCATCAGTGAACCAAAAGTACAGCGGCTGGGTCTCGCCGTCAAGAGTGTGCATTATCGCAAGCGTATACGCGTCTTCGCCGTTGCCGGCGGCCTCTTTGCCCAGGAAGAATGTCAGTACGTCTTTAAAGGCCTCGATGCCCGTTTGGGCGGACGAGATCTTCATCTGGCCGCTCGCGCCGATTGCGTCATTGGCAAAGTCGAAATCAACCCAGTGGTTCGCGGAATAGTGGTCGGCGATAACGTAGGTGCCTAAGCCGGAATCCTGGATGATTACATTGCCCTGTTGGTAGAACGACGCAATAGATTGGAGCCCGCCGTCCGTCCCAACATACTTATAGGCATCAACATAGTTGATAGCGGAAGGTGCGGTAACAAGGACACTCGAGGCCGCCAGATGGATGACATTGTCATCTGCGTCGACAAGGACTATCGAATACGCCTCATATTTCGGGGTCCCCAAGAACGATTTTGCAAACTCCGCCTCAATCGCAGCATTGGCCTCGTCGTCTTCGTGCTTTACGACAGAGAGCCTTGCCGATTCAATCTTTTGCACCTCGTTCTTGTCTGAAGTCGAAACGGCAACCGTTATGCCCGTGGCCTCGTCTGAGAAAGTTTTAGAGAAAGCGTCTTCGCCAGGTTGAACCGCACCGTTTTCTTTCGCGCTATCAAAATCAACATCGAGTTGCATACGCCAATGTTGATCAGCGCCACCCATGAAAATCGTGGGGCATTGCGTGCAGGCTCCCAAGGCATAAGTCGATTTAGCGCTGTCCAGCTTCGCGACAACCTTGGTGATACGATCGGAATGGCTCCCGTAGCTTGTCGAAGCACCGCCACGCTCGACAGACAGAATATGTACGCCCTCATCATCATTGCCCTTGATGTCTTGCAGCGTAAATACTTCATTAACCGGATAGAAGGTCAGAATCATCGTGCCGTCTTCATCGACGCGCAGATTAGCATTGTCACTATTCGGAACAATCGGAGGGAACACCGTCGTGGTCATATAAGCGTTCTGCCCAATAGGGGCGTCTTCACCAATGACATAAAGATTTGCCGTGATTGAATAGCTTCCAGCCTTCAAGCCTTCGTCCTTGTCGGAAAGCGAGTCGCCGTTGGCCGCGACCAGCGTGGGCAGCGACGGGTCGAGGCGGAAGGTGTCGAGCCAGGCCATCTCGCTGGCCTGCTCGCTGGCGGACACCGGCAGCTCCGAGAGCCCGCCGCCGGCAAGCCCGAAGTAGCGCGGCGACATGCCGAGGTTCATGAACCCGGGCATCGCCGCGCCGGCGTCCGCGGTCAGGCGCACGAAGGTCAGCTCGACCTCGGCGCTGGCGGGCAGCTCGACCTCCTGGCCGCCGCTCACGATCTTCAGGGAGTAGGCCTCGAACGCGCCGACCCCGTCGAATTTGGCCTCGAGCGCGGCCTTGGCGGAGGCGTGGGCCGCGTCGTCGGCCGAGCCGGGGTCCAGCGTCGCGGTGGCCGACCCGAGCGCGGCGCGCAGCTCGTCGCCGGCGTCGGCGGCGGGCACGGAGATCTTCACCGTGTTGGCGCCGAGCATGCCCATGGCCTCGAGCGTGACCTCGTAGGGCTCGGCCGGCTTGTCGGCGAGGGAGTCGCCGTT
>NZ_CDRRGL010000010.1:0-32221 GCF_977041755.1 Slackia sp. | reverse complement strand
CCACGGCACGGGGCTATAATGCCGCGCGAACTTCTCGCGCCAGCGGTCGAGCAGCTGCGGCGGCAAAATCAAATAGCTCATGCGCAGCGCTGGCGTGAGCACCTTCGAAAAGGTGCCCAAGTACACCACGCGATTGCGCGTGTCGAGCGACTGCAGACTGGGAATGGGCCGTTCGGTGTAGCGGAATTCGCGGCAGTAGTCGTCTTCCAGAATGTAGCCGTCGCGCCCGGCCGCCCACTCAATAAGGCGCACGCGCATCGAAAGCGGCATGGTCATGCTGAGCGGAAATTGGTTCGATGGCGTGCAGAAAGCGAGTTTCGCGCCGCTTGTGCGCAGGCTCGAGACGAAAGCGTCCTGGTCTTCTTCGCTTGAGCCAAGGGAAACGGGCAGCGGCGTAATGCGGAAGCCCCGATTGCGAAACACTGCCATGGCTCCGTCGTATCCGGGGTTTTCGATGGCGACGCCGTCGCGCATGGGGTCGAACAAATCGAGCAGATTGCCAAGGGCTGCCTGCGTGCCCGCTTGCAAAACAACCTGCTCAGGCTCGCAATTTACGCCGCGAGTCGCATGGATGCGCCGCGCGATTTCGGCGCGCAGCTCCATCTCGCCCAGTCCATCACCGTATGCGTTCGCCTTGCTGTCGACCGAAAACAGCGCATCGCTCGTGAGCTTGCGCCACACGACTTCGGGGAAGCTGCCGCGTGGCCGGTCGCCATAGGTGAAGTCGAATTCGATGGGGCGCGCGATGTTTTCTGAAAGGGTGGGGCCGACCGGGCCAATCGCGTCATGCAGGTGCGCGCTAGGGATGTCGCCACCTCGCGCGTCGTCGACGGCGCTCTCGGCGGAAATAGGCGAAAAGTCCACGTCGCACACCGCATATCCCGATCCGCTGCGGCTCGTCACGTACCCTTCTGCCAAAAGCTGCGCATACGCGTTTTCCACGGTATTGCGCGAAACGCCGAGGCTTTCCGAAAGCTTGCGAATGGGCATGAGCTTTTCGCCCGGCTTCAGCGCGTTTTCGGTGATGTCATGCCGAATGGATTCGTAAATCTGCATGTAAAGCGGGCTTTTCGAATTCTGATCAAGCGAAATCATCGCCGCCACCCCTCAATTGGTCAAGCGTCCCCATCGCGCGCCCGCGCGGCGCTCGAATTCGTGGAATCGTCCCTATAAATATAGCGCGAATCATCCCTTTTGGCGGGAAGATTTCTGTCGAATAATTCACCCATCAGGCTTTATGGCCACAGGGGGTGGGGAAATGAACACAACGACGTTTGGTGCGATTGCTGCGGCCGGACTGGCTGCCGGTGGCGCTGCATCTTGCTTTGTCGGCGATGCGGAAGGGCTTCTGCGTCCGCCGGGAGCGAAGGATGAGGATGATTTCCGTGCGCGCTGCATTAAATGCGGGCGCTGTTTGGAAGCGTGCCCTTATCAGGCGATTCGCATGGTGAAGGGGCCGTTGGGCTCCGAGGCGGGAACGCCCATGATTGACGCGCGCGCCCAAGCGTGCCGCCTATGCGCCGATTTCCCTTGCATTGCCGCATGTCCTACCGAGGCGCTGCATCCCGTGGGTGAGCGCAGCGAGGTGCGCATGGGGTGCGCGGTAATAAAACGCGATCTGTGCATTGCCGTGCAGGGAATGCGGTGCGAGGTGTGCTATCGCGCGTGCCCCTTCATCGATTCGGCTATCACCATTGACGCTTCCGTGCGCGAGGGCGATGCGATTCACGCCGTATTCGAGCCCTTAATCGACCTCGAGAAATGCGTTGGCTGCGGTTTGTGCGTGCAGCGTTGCGTGGTAAGCGAGCCCGAGGTCGCGATTGGGATTGTGCGCGATTACGACGAAGCCCGTCGCCGCATCGACGAAGAGCAGGCAAAGCAAGTATCGAACCCTTGGAAGGGATAAAAGTCGATGCTTCTTCGTCGGCCAATGCTTTCGTCTCGGTGCCTTTGGCGTGCAGGGCCGCATGCGATGAATGTGGTTTTGTCCAAGGCTCGGGGCGCATTGCCGAAGCTGAAGGAACAACGACGGCTGAGTTACGACAAATAAGCCGAGCAAGGTAACAGAGCGCTTCCGAAGAGCGCTTTTCGAAAGAATCACAGGGAAGAACCGTTACTAGGGGAAGGTGGGAACCATGGATGTTACTCGACGCGATTTTGTGAAGGCTTCGGCCGTCGCTGCTGCGATGGCGGCGGCGGGCGGCAGCCTGGCGGCGTGCGCCAGCAAGCCCGATGCGAACCAGGCCGGCGCTGCCGATGCGCAAACGCATACCGCAGTATGCCGTTTCTGCGGGTGTGGATGCGGCGTGCTGGTCGAGACGAAAGACGGGAAGGTCACAGCAGTCACCGGTGATCCCGACAATCAATCGAATCGCGGCCTGAACTGCGTGAAGGGCTATTACCTTGGCAAGATTTTGTACGGAAAAGACCGTCTCACCACGCCGCTTATTCGCGATGATGCGGGCACCAAGGGTACCGAAAGCGGCCTGCGTGAGGCAAGCTGGGAAGAGGCACTCGAGCTCGTGTCGACCAAGCTGCGCGAAACGTGGAAGAAGGACAAGAGTCGCCTGGCATTTTGGGGCAGTGGCCAACAGCCTATTACGGAGGGCTACCTTATCGCGAAATTCTGGAAGGCCGGCCTGCTTTCCAACAATATCGACCCGAATGCGCGCATGTGCATGGCGAGCGCCGTTGTCGGCTTCATGAACGTGTTCCAGACCGATGAGCCCGCCGGTTGCTATGAAGATCTCGACAACGCTGACGTTTTCATCACCTGGGGTGCCAACATGGCAGAGGCGCATCCGATGCTCTATTCGCGACTCACTGCGCATAAGCTTCAGAATGAAAGCGTTCGTCATATCGACATTACTACGATGAAAACCCGAACCTCGGCAAGCGCCGATAAGGTTTTGCTGTTCCGTCCGGGCACCGATTTGGCCATTGCGAATTGCGTTGCGAACTACCTCATTCAGAATAAGAAATACGATGCCGATTTCGTGCGCGACCACCTGCAATTCAAAATGGGAACCGAAGACATCGGCAATGCGGTGGAAGACGGATACGATAAAAGCGACCTGGGCAAATCGGTCGACAAAACCACCTCATGCACGTTTGAGGAGTACGCCGCGCGTCTGGCGGACTACACGCTCGAGTATACGAGCGAGCTTTCGGGTGTTTCTGTCGAGGACCTCGCCGATTTGTGCGAAGTGTTCGCCGACCCCGACTTGCGCGTAATGAGCCTGTGGACCATGGGCGTGAATCAGCATAATCGTGGCACGTGGATGAACCACAACCTGCATAACATCCATCTGCTTTCCGGCAAGTATGGCAAGCCAGGTTCAACGGCATTTTCACTCACCGGCCAGCCAAGTGCGTGTGGTACGGCGCGCGAAGTGGGTACGTTTTGCCATCGCTTGCCGGCCGATCTCGTGGTGGCTAACGAGGCGCATCGTCGCTATACCGAAGCTGTTTGGAATTTGCCTGAAGGCTACCTCGACGAAATTAAAACGCCTGGTTATCACACGATTAAACTCTTCCGCGAGATGTCGAAAGGCAACATCGATTTCCTGTGGAGCGCGCACAACAACTGGGCGCAGTCTTTGCCGAATCTGACGCGTTTCTTGGGCGAAGATGGCGAACACACGGGCATTTTCGACACGTTCATTGCGGTAAATGAGGTATACCCGACGCTTACGACGCGGTATGCCGACGTCGTGTTCCCCGTAGCAATGTGGGTGGAGCGCGAGGGCCAGTTCGGCAATGCGGAGCGCCGTACCTCGGTATTCGAGAAGGCTGTGGAGCCCGTGGGCGACGCCAAGTGGGACGTGTGGGTGCTGCTCGAAGTCGCGCGCCGCGTGCTTGAAGGCGAAACGATTGACGGCGAAGATGCGTTCACTCGCTTGTTCGGCTTCATTTGGGATGCTGGTAAAGACGACTTCAATGGCGATTCGCGCGAAGTTAATCGTGCGATTTGGGAGGAGTACCGCACGTTTTCGAATCCCGATTTGAATGAACGTGCAGCTGCCATCAATGCTGAAAAGAAGCTCAAGATGGAAGCTAAGCAGCTTGCTCCTTACGACGAATACCTGGTGCATCATGGCCTTACTTGGCCTGTGCGCGAGGTCGATGGGCAGTGGCTCCCCACGAAATGGCGTTTTGCGAATGGCAAGCAAGCCGACGGCTATGATGAGGTTGGCATCGAGATGTATGGCGATAAGGGTCTTGCTGGCGGTATGAGCTGGTACAAGAGCGCCGATCGCAAGCCTTCGGTGGTCTTCCGCCCGTATGAGCCGCCAGCGCAGGAGCCTTCTGCGGAATTCCCATTCTGGTTCTGCACGGGCCGTTTGCTCGAGCACTGGCATACCGGCACCATGACGCGCCGTGTCGAGGAGCTCGATCGTGCGCTGCCCGAGGCACTGCTGTCGATGAATCCCGACGATGCCGCCGCGCTTGGCGTGAACGACGGTGACATGGTACAGCTCACGAGTCCCCACGGAACCATGCAAATCAAGGTATCGCTCGCCGGTCGCGTGGAGCCCCCTTCGGGCATGGTGTTCGCGCCGTTCTTTGCGGCCGAAACGCTCATCAATCGGGTTGTGCAGGACTACTATTGCCCGCTTTCGAAGGAAACCGACTACAAAAAGACGTGTGTCAGCATCAAGAAGGCCTAGGGAGGAAGCGATGATGAAGAATCTCAAAATGCGCGTAGGTGTTGCAGCGGCGACCGTCGTGTTGGCTGTTGGTTGCGTGGCATGCGCGGGTTGCGCGGCCCAGCAGGCCGAGCCGTCCGATGCGGTTGCCGGCACCGAGACCACGCCGAAGCTCATGCCGGCGCAGCATCAAAAGTACGTCGACCGCACCGCATATAAATGCTACCGATGCCACGGCGCCAGCGTGCAGGGCAACCCTACGGCCAAAAATGCGGTTGCCATGCCGAACGGCCACTATGTGAACAACGACCCGTCGACTTTCGAGCTCGACCCCATTCGCAATGAGTGCCGCAGCTGCCATTCGGTCGACCCGAACAAGAAGCTTGGCGATGACGCAACTTATGAAGAAGCCGAAGTGGAAACCGGGCAGGAAGGCTTGGACGATTAGCGTTACCTTGGAACCTGGGGAGCCGAAACGTGCGAGAGAAATGCACGGGGCGCTTCATTGCTGAGCTATTGATGGGTCATGTTTGAGGGGATTCCGATGACTATTTCAAGTTTGATTGTTGAATGCGCTCCCGAGGCGTGCGACGTCGTTGCTGCCGAGCTTTCTGCGCGCGATGGCGTGGAGGTGCACGGCATCGACGCAAAGCAAGGCAAAGTGGTGGTGATCGTGGAGGCCGACGGTATCGATGAAAGCCATCGTATCGCGAGTGATTTCGTGAGTATCGATGCGGTCCGCGGCGTCGATCTTGTTTACGCCAATTTCGAAGACGACAATTTGGGGAAGTAGGTTTACCGTGGCAAAGAAGCGTAGGGGGCGTTGGACGACTGCGCGCCGCGCGGTCCAAATTGCCGTAGCGATTCTTTTCTTCGTTCCGCTTTTTGCTGCGGGTTGGAGCGCTTTGGGACTCGGTTTTTCTTCTCCCGAGGAGCCGCTTGCGACGCCGAGTGGGTTTGCTTGGTGGGGGAGCCTCTCGTCATCGCACTTGTTTGGACTCGATTTGCTTGATCCATTCGCTGCGATCCAGGTGGCAGCTGCGGCGAAAAACGTTGCTTTTGCCGGTCTTGCCTGGGCGCTTCCTGTTTTGGCGGCTTACGGCGTAGTTCGTGGGCGCGCCTTTTGCGGCTGGGCGTGTCCGGTGAATCTGCTGTGCGAGTTTGTTGATTGGCTTCGCGGCAAGTTGGGCATTGCGGTGCGCGAGCGTGCGGTTCCGCGCAAGGCGAAGGTCGGGATCGCGGCGGCGGTGCTTGCTCTTTCCGCAGTATGCAGCGTGCCTGTGTTCGAATTGGTGAATCCCATAAGCGCCGTGAATAAGGCCGTGCTGTTCGGCTCGTTTGCGGGGGTCTTCACGCTGGCGGCGATCGTGCTTGCGGAACTGTTCTGGGCGCGCCGCGTGTGGTGCCGCGCGTTGTGTCCTCTTGGCGGCATGTATGAAACGCTTGGTTGCGTAGGCTTGGCGAGCGTGAAGGTCGACCATGGTTTGTGCGTGCATTGCGGCGCATGCCAGGCGGCGTGCCTGTGCGACCCCGAAATCTTGGATGCCGCGCTTGCCGGCGAGACCGACCGAGTGGCGGCAGGTGATTGCATGCTGTGTGGGAAGTGCGTGGATGCCTGTCCGCATTCGGCCCTTGAAATTGGGCTCGCGCTGCCGAGGCATCTTGAGTTATAGGAGGCATTTCGCGGTTTCTGCCGCGTGGTGCTGCCGTATTCGTCGATTGCTCTGGCACTATGCTACGGGTCGTCATCGTTCGAAGGGCCGCGAAGGGATTCGCGGCCCTTCTGCGAAGCGCGATGTGGTTCAGCGCGTGGCGTCGCGTTCTTTAATTGTGCAAAATGTTCTGGGGAATTTGATGCCAAGCCTTATTCTCGTGCGCTTTCAACCACGTCGTAGAGGCTGCGGCGGTCGCCGACGCCAAGCTTGCGGTAAATGTTGCTTACATGATGTTTGGCGGTGCCTTTCGCGATGGTGAGCTCGTCGCAGATGTCTTGTACGGTGCGCCCGCGAACGAGCAACTCAAGCACTTCGGCTTCGCGTGCGGTAAGTCCGGCTCGGTCGACCACGATGGCGCATTGGGCCTCAATAGTAAGCGGCATAGCGAGAGCGGTTGCGCTCGAGGCGTTTTCGTTTTGGCCAGCGTTGGTTGCAGTTAGTGTTTTGCCGCCGCTTGAAACTGGGCTGGTGGAATTTCCTCCTGTGGCAGAAACGTTGCGGGCGTTGCGGGCTTCGTAAATCTTCATGAGGTCGGCTTTCGAGAACAGCAGCGTGGCCGCGGCCACAATCACGCCGAGCGAAATAACCGCAAGGGTAAGCTTCGCGACGTCATCAAGCTCGTTGCCAAGCGCGAAACTAGCGAAGAATGTTCCGACGGTGGTTCCGATACGCGAGGCAACTACCGTGCCGCCAAAAAGCAAAGCCGCCGAAATTCCTGTTCGAAATGCCAAGTCGGTTGCGGTGAGCATAAGGAACATGTCCAGGCAATACACGCCCATGGTAAGAATGCCGTTGCCAATTGGCGCCCATTGCTCGGGCAGAATGGCAAGCGCGACAATGCCCAGCGCCATTGCGGGCGCGATGGGCTCGTAAAGCGCGATCGATTCCGACTCAGGCGAGGTGAGCGCGAGGTTCGCCGCAAGTGCCGCAATGGCGATGCCCGCCACGAACATGCTTTCCGCCAGAAAAAAGGTTGAGCTTACTGGCGTGATGAATTGCGGGGCGATTTTCTGGCTCACGCCCCAGAGCGTGCTCAGCAGCACGATAAAGGCGATGAACTGCTTGAACGGCACATCCTCGAGGCGAAGCGGCGCCGAAGTGGGGCGACGCCGCGGTTCGCTCGCGCATGATTTCAAGATGAAGCATGAGGCAAGTGGAAACAGGCATGCGAAGAGCCCATTGATCGGATGGGGAAGCGCGATTGCGATGAAAAACAGCACGAATGCGAACGCATACGACAGATAGAGGTGCTGGCCAACGCGGCCGGTTGCCAGCGTTTCCCACAGTTCGCCCCACATAATGAGCAGCGCCGCATTGCCCCATGACATAAGGGCGAGGGCGGAAGCAAGCGCAACGAATTTCAATCCAGCGTCGCTGATGAAGGCGACGAAGAGCATGAGAAACGTCCCCGCGGCCATCGTGACGCCAGCTCCAAGAAGCGCTCTCGGTGACGAAGATAGACCCGGCTTTATTTTGTAGGCGGCAATGACGACCAAATAGCCTACGGTCGTTGCGAACAGCGCGATCGATTTCAGGCGCGCGCCTTCTCCTCCATCGGGAATAATGGCGCTTGTACAAAGCATGACCATCTGCCATGCCTGCCAGAAGCCAAGTCCGATGAAATGATGCATGCTGCGCTTTGCGCAGGTGCGAATACCCTCTTTGAATCCCATGAGTTCCTCCCGCACGGCATTATAGCCTGACCTGGGAAATTGCCCTATGGGCCGAAACGGCCCATATGCGAAAACTTGAAAAATGGGCCCGAGCGGATGTTGCGGAGGGGCGTTTTTGGGCGGCATAGTGGGCGTATCGCGGCAGGGAGGCCGCGGCGGGGCGCAGGGACGCCTCGCGGAAAACCAAGGAGGGAGAAACCATGACTAAGGGAATCTCACGTCGTAATTTCCTCACGGGCGCCGCTCTTGCGAGCGTCGCTGCGGGTGCGGGCCTTGCGGGCTGCGCGCCGTCCGCCGACAAGAAAACTGAAGCGGCGGGTGCCGCCGATGCGACTACTCAGTACGAGTGGGAGAAGGTGCCCGAGCCCATTAGCGATATCGCCGAAACGGTCGATACCGACATTTTGGTTATTGGCGCCGGCCTTTCCGGCTGCGCGTGCGCATGCTCTGCGGCCGAGAACGGCGGCAAGGTGACGGTTGTCGAGAAAACCGAAAGCTGGCAGGGCCGCGGCGGCGGTTTTGGCGCCATCAATTCGCGCTACATGGACCAGCTCGGCATTAAGGTTGACAAGGTCAACGCCAAGCAGCATTGGATTTCCCAGTGCGCGAGCCGTGCGAACGAAGACCTCATCGTGAAGTTCTTCAACAATTCAGAAGAAGCTTCCAATTGGCTGCTCGACAAGGCCGAGGCGGCCGGTTGCGCCGTGATGGTGGGCGCGTTCTACAGCCATGATGATGTTTATGCCGAACAGCCTGGCTACCATATGTGCATGAAGCCCGAGGGCAGCGATCTGAAGTCGACCGGTTTCGTGGGTGCTGAGGTGCTGTATAACGATGCCGTGAAGGCCGGCGCCGAGTTCGTGTTCAATTCGCCTGCCGTTCAGCTCGTCAAAGACGGCGACAAGGTTGTTGGCTGCATCTGCGAAGCCGATGGCAAGTACGTGCAATACAACGCCGCGAAGGGCGTCGTGCTGTGCACGGGCGACATTGGCGGCAACCTGGAGATGTGCAAGGCGTATGCGCCCATCTGCGTCGAATACGGCCAGCCGCGCAGCCAGTACACTCCTGTCGGCGCGAACACGGGCGATGGCCACAAGATGGGTATGTGGGCTGGCGCCCAGCTGCAGGACCTGCCGCTTCCCACGATGATGCATCCCCAGGCGTTCTGCTGGTTTCACGGCCCCTTCCTGTTCGTGAACGACAACGGCGAGCGTTTCATGTGCGAAGACACCTGGGTCCAGGGCAAGTCTCTCGCGATCAATCGCCAGCCCAACGGCGAGGCATGGTCGGTCTTCGACGCGAATTGGCCGGAAGACCTGGTGGCGGGCCTTCCTTATGGCGGCGGCATGTTCTGGGATAGCTTCCGTCCCTACGGCAGCGACCTGAGCCTTGCGCCTGAGTACTTCAAGACGCAGATTCCGGCCTACATTGAGCAGGGCATTGCCTACGAGGCCGATACCATCGAAGAGCTCGCGAAGAAGATCGGCTGCGACGCGAGCACGCTTTCCAAGACCGTCGAGCGCTACAACGGCATGTGCGAGGCTGGCGAAGATACCGACTACTACAAGAAGCCGGTGTTCCTGACTCCGGTCAAGGAAGGCCCCTTCTATGCGCTGAAGGTTGGTCCGGCACTGCTCACTGTGACTGGCGGCTTGAAGACCGACATTAACTTTGAGTGCCTCGACGCTGATGGCAAGCCGATCGAGGGCCTGTATGCGCTCGGCAATTGCATGGGCGATATCACTGCCGTTGACTACCCGATTAACGTTGCGGGCAACAGCCACGGCCGTTGCATCACCTACGGTTACTTGCTCGGCAAAGATTTGGCGAAATAGCGCCGACGCGAACCGAATAAACCCTCCCAGAGAGAGCCCGTATGGGCTCTCTTTTTCTTGTTCTTAAGGCTTTAATCTGGCGCGCCCAGCCGCGCCAAGAAAACCGTCTGCTATGCGTGGGTGTGTTCGACTTTCGCATGAAAACGCACGAAGTGCGTACCCTATTTCGAAACACGATGCTAAACGTTGTTGATGGGCTATCGCGACCTGGGGTTTTTGTTTGGGTGCGCGCGTCTTTAGCTGAATTGTTGGTCAAGGGTACGCACTTCGTGCATTTTTGTGCGAGAGCATCTGTTTGGCTGTCGTTGGCGGCGGCGGTCGGCGGTCTGGTGGCGTGCGCGAGCAAGCCCGATGCGAATCAAGTGGGAGCGGACGACACGAGAGCGTATATCGCGGTATGCCGCTCCCGCTCCCGCTTCTGCGGCTGCGGCGTTCTGGTGAAACGAAAGATGGCAAGATCGCGGCAGCCACCGGCGACTCTGGCTATGGTTGGGCGACTTCAGAAGGCGAGGGGTTAGGGCAGACGTTCTAGTGTGGCCCCGTCGCCTTTTTCATTGTGCTCATTTCCTTGACGAGCGTTAAAGTGGTGCTCAAGACATTAGGGCACGAAAACGGCTTGGAGGCACGCATGGTCAAAGGCATCGGAATCGATTCGGTTGATATCGAAGAAATGCGCGCCATGTGCGACGATTTCGACAACGCGTTCGTGCGCCATACGTTCACGGAAAGGGAAGTGGCCCAGGCGTTGGATCGCCCCGACGCGGCTTCGTTTCTCGCGGGACGCTTCGCTGTGAAGGAGGCATGCTTCAAGGCGCTCGGCCATCTGACGCGTGAAGGCGGTTTCGACTTTCGCAAGGTGGAAACGCTCCATGACGAAAACGGCTGTCCTACGATTCAGAAAAACGCCGCTCTGCAGCCGATTCTTGAAGAGGCGGGCGTGGAAAGCCTGCTCGTCTCCATCACGAACGAAAGCGACATCGCCACGGCAATCGTGTTGGCGCAGTAAGAGGAAAAACTGCGTTGCTGCGTTGATTGCCGAAAATGCCCTGTCGCTTCGCGCGTTTTTTCGAAAAGCTTGAGCTGAACGGGACTTGCTTCCTTGCATATTGCGGCATGGATCCGCCGTATGCGAGGCGTGTTATCGCGCTCGTCGCAAGGCCCTTATTCCTCACCTTTCCGCAAAATGAGCTTGTCGAAGCGGTTCTGAATACGCAGCACGTGAAACGTCATTTGAATATTCGCGATGGTTTCGGCGTCTTTGAAATCGCGGCCCATAATGCCGCGGATTTTCTCAAGCCTCCAATAGAGCGTGTTTTTATGAATGAAAAGCCTATCCGCGACCGCTTGCGGGTGCGTTGGGTCTTGCAGGTACTCGTAAAGCGTATAGGCGAGGTGCGTGTTGTTCTCGCGATCGAGGTCAATCACATGCACGAGCGGCGGGTAGCGGTAGGAATACAGCGTCTTCAAATCGGTGACGTTGTTCGCCAAGTCGAGCAGGCGGTATTTCGAAAATGGGTAAATGCGCGCGTCGGGGTTGAGCCGCCGCCCCAGTTTAAGCGCCCGTTTTGCCTCATCGGTATGGTAGGGCATGCGTTCGGGGTTGATGAAGATGCTGCTTATGCCAATATCCAATTTCGTGCCGCGCATGTCATTGAGAAGCGCTTCGATGTCGCAAACGCCCTCTTCCGCAATGGCGTCGCTGCTCGATATGAAGGTGATGCTCGTGTGGTCAAGCGTGTAAATGCTGTTGTAAATATGCGGGTGCAGCTTTTCCGCAAGTGGTTGTGCCTGCTCGGCGGGCAAATATTCGCGTGAAAGGTCGACGAAGAATACATGCATGTGCTTCTTCAGCTGATAGCCGAACACCGAAAAGCGCTTTGCAATTTGGTCGCGGTCCTGTTCAATCTCGCCTTCTTGTAATTTCTTGAACAGATGCGCGTAATACAGCGACTTGTTCAGGAGAAACGCGTTGCTGCGCTGCATATGGATGCTCAATATTTGCGCGATGGTGGGAATCATGTCGACGCGGCTTTTTCGCAGCTCGCTTTCTTTGGTAAAGAAGCTGATTGAACCAATGATCGTGTCCCGGCTGTGGATGAGGGAGAAATAATTCGTGTGCACGCCATTGCCAATATCGTAGTCAAACCGAACGAGATCAAACGGTTTTTTGGGATTGACGAGGCCCTTTGCTTTAAGCAAGGGAAGGGCGTCCTCGGGAAGCGTGCCAGATCCTTTCTCTTCGCCGCGGGCGATTTCTGGCGGGAAATTCGACGACACGGCCAAAAACGAGAGAGAGTTATCCAATACGGAGGCGGGCGTTCCGACAATTTCGGACGCCTCATTCACAAGGGTTTCCAAGGCGGCGCCTCTGTTTACGAGAGCCGTGAGCTCGAGGATCTTGTCTTTGCAGCGCTGCAGTTCGCGAAACTCGGCAGAAAGCAATTCGAAATTCGACGTCCAGTCAGACTCCGATTTCATCAGCGCGAGAAACGGTTTTCCCTGGAAGGGTTTGAGCGGCTCGTTGACATAAAGAAAGAATGCGCGGTCTTCGGTGAGGTTTGCGGGCAACTCGTTGAAATATGAGGTGCGGCAGAAAATGACGGCATCTTTATCGGCGAGCGCCATGTGGAGAGGACGGAAGAGCAGCGTTGCACCATTGAACGTGGTATGCAATGAGGGATTACTCTTGATGTAAATTGTATTGGAGTCCAATAAAGAAAGAAGTTCATCGATATCCATGCGGTCCCCATGTTTCTCGAATGTTACTAGACGTTATTGCAGAATATACAGCAATTCAGGCGTCTTTATTATGCAAAAAATCGTTTTATTTGGGCTGAAAAATGAATAATCAACCAGCTCTTGTTCTGACAAATGATCAATAAATTGTGCGTCAAAACAATGACTCTTTTACGTTGGAAGCCATAATTCGACTTATGAAAACGCTTCGGAAGTGCGAAAAGCGCTTATGGAAAATGGGGCGTTGGGCATAAGGAAGGAGTTTGGCGATGGCTGAAGAAAAAGCGCCGGGAATCGTGAAAACGATGAAGTTCGGCGACGAAGAGTTCGAGGTTCCTTTCGCCAAGGGCAACCCAGGCAAGACGCGCGAAGAGCTTGACGAAATCAAGCGCAAGCTTGCCGAAGAGGGCGGCGCGACTGACGGGGAAATGGTTGCGACCATGGGCTATTGCGCCCCGTATCAGCCGCACACTTATATGACCGAACTGCAGGATGTGCTCTGCGAGCGCGATCAGGCATGTGTGCTGCGCGACGGCACCACTATTTACGCCGATATTTATCGTCCTGCGAACACCTCCGAGAAAGTTCCTGTCATCTGCGTTTTCGCGCCATTTGGCAAGAACCCCTCCGAAGGCATGGATTCTTGGCAGCTCATGGGCGTGCCCCCGAAGACGGTTTCTCAGTACGCCAAGTTCGAGGCTCCCGACCCCGGCTATTGGTGTCGTCAGGGCTACGCAATCGCGAACGTTGACCCGCGCGGCATCGGCAATTCCGAAGGCGATGTTTACCTGTGGGGCAGCCAGGATGCGCAAGATGGCTACGACTTCATTGAGTGGGTTACCGCGCAGGAATGGTGCAACGGCAAGGCGACCATGATCGGCAACTCGGGCGTGTGCATGGCTCACTGGCGCATTGCTGCGACCCGTCCGCCGCATTTGGCATGCTTGGCCGCGTGGGAAGGCCAAGGCGACCTGTACCGCGAGTCGTATTTCTGCGGCGGCATTCCTAATCCCGACTACGAGACGCACATCATCCAGGCGCTCGCAGTGAATAACTACATCGAGGATACGCCGGGCATGGTTGCCAAGTATCCTCTGATGAATGCCTATTACAAAGACAAGATCGTCGACTGGAACAAGATTCGCATTCCTACCTACGTCACCGCTGGCTGGGTGCACCATCACCTGCGCGGCGCGTTCGAGGGCTTCCGCCGCATTCGCTCCCCGAAGAAATGGATGCGCGCCCACCGCGACTTCGAGTGGCCTGATTCCTACAAGCCCGAGAACCTCGAGGACGTCAAGCGCTTCTTCGACCGCTATTGCAAGGGCATTCACAATGGTTGGGAAATGACCCCGCGCGTGCGCATGGATGTCATGGATGGCTACGATTACGACTACGCCGACAAACGTCCCGAGGAAAGCTTCCCCATCAAGCGCACCGAGTATCGCAAGATTTACTTGAACGCGGCCGATGGCAGCGCGTCGTATGAGCCTTGCTCGACTGAAAGCGAAGTGGTGTACGACCCGAAGACCGAGACCACCACGTTCACCATGCAATTCACCGAGGATACCGAGATTTCCGGCTACATGAAGCTGCATCTCAACGTCGAGTGCCGCGGGTATGACAACATGGACCTGTTCCCGTGGGTCATCAAGCTCGATAAAGACGGCAACTACGTGCCGATTCGCGTGATGGGCGCGCCGTTCCGTGGCGCATGGGGCTTCCTGCGTTGCTGCCACCGCGACCTCGACCCGAAGTACGCGAGCGATTTCCAGCCCGTGCATTCGCACGAGAAGGAAGAGCGCATGCAGCCGGGCGAGATCGTTCCTGTTGACGTGGAGATGTATCCGCATTCCCGCTTCTGGCACAAGGGCGAGAAGATTCAAATCGTCATCGCTGGTCGCTTCATCAAGACCGAGTGGTTCCATGACACCGATATGAACCATAAGACCGACAACGGCGACGGCATGCATGTCATTCATACCGGCGGTCAGTACGATTCGTATCTGCAGATCCCGGTTGTGCCGCCTAAGTACCAGGTCGGCGATTACGTCTACCGCGGCTAGCGGCCCCGACGGGCGGGGCGCATGCAAGGGGCTGCGCCCCGCCCACTCTTGTCTTCGCGCGGCAGCATCGCGCGGCGGCGAATCACTTTCAGAATTGAATAATCAAACACACCGAGGCCGTGTCGCCGTGCGCGATGGGCGGCTGGCCTCCCGTTCCCAGGAGGAACAATGACAGGGGAAAAGAAATTCAACGCGTGGATTCCGAATTTTGGCGCTAAGGGCTGGGGAATTACCCTTACGTGCTTCGTGTTCTTCATCTTCTTCACGTTCTGGAATTCGGTTACCAACACGCTGTTCGGCATTTTCGGCGAACAGTATGGCTGGCAGCAGACCGACATGTCGTTCGTTATCACCGTAGCTGGCTGGATTTCGCTGGTTGCGGTGGTTTTGTTCGGCACGCTCGGCCGCAAGATTGGCGCGAAAAATGTGTCCATAATCGGTTTGGTGGGTAGTGCCGTCGGCTTCATCATTCTTGCGACCATGAACAGCTTCGCGATGTTTGCCGTGGGCGTCATCGTGTTCTACTTCTGCATGGTTGCCTACGCGACTATCGGCGTTGGCATGCTGGGTTCGGCATGGTTCCCGCGTACCAAGGGCGCCTTCATGGGAATCGCTACCATCGGTACCACGTTCTGCTCGGCCGCCATGAACCCGATTATTCTTGGATTTGTGGGCGCTGGCCTGGGCGTTTCTGGATTCTTCTGGGCATGCGCGATCGTGCTGCTCGTGATGGCGGTCGTCGTGTTCTTCTTCGTGAAGAACAACCCTGAAGAGGCTGGCGCGTATCCCGACAACGACAAGTCGGTGAGCCGTGAAGAACTCGAGGCCGAATTCAAGGAAGCCGAAGAGTACAAGAAGCACAGTCCCTGGACGACCGCTAAGGTTCTCAAGACTCCCCAGACGTGGCTTATCGGCTTCGGCACTGGTCTTCCTATGATGGTGGGTGCGGGCGTCATCGCCATCTTGGTTCCCACGCTTATCGGTTTTGGCCAGGATCCCATGTTCGGCATTCTGCTCTTGAGCTCCATGTGGCCCATCGGTCTTCTCGGCCACTATTTGATTGGCGTTATCGACCATAAGATCGGCACGAAGAAGACCGCTCTTGTCGTTATCGCGATTCTTGGCTTGGGCGGCCTGATTACCTTCGTTGGTGGCCATGAGGCCGTTGCGTGCGCCATCTCGACAGGCATGTTCATGTTCGGCCTGTCTGGGTCGCTAAACGTATGCACCTCCCTGACCGTTTCGATTTTCGGCCGCGCCGACTTCGAAATCGCGTACACGCCGATTCAGGTCATGTTCAACATCTTCAACTTCGCGGGCGTCTCGGTTATGTCGATGGTTGCCGCGGCGTTCGGCCCCACCTACGTCATGCTCGCGGTGTTCATTATCTGCGTGGTTGCGTTTGCCATCATGATGGCGCTGCCGTATCGCCAGATTGGTTCGAAGATTCACGGCGACGAAGAGGTTGCCAACGCTCAGTAGGGGCAATGCTCACTGACGCGCTTAGTCGCGAAAGCGCAGATGGAACGCTTGCTATGCAGGCTTCCTTATGAAAAGGCCGTCGCCGGGCTCTTTCGAGCAGGCGACGGCGCACCTCCCGCAAAGCGTCATCTTGGCAGAGGGCTTTGTGGGCGAGGTTTTATTTAAGCGTGCCAAGCGGCGGCGAGATACGCGCGTTTGGCCGAATCGAGAAAGGAAACACAATGGACGCAGAATTCCAGGCAGAGGTCGTCGACATCCTTAAAGATAAGGCGGCAGAGATTTTCGGCTCCGACCCGGCGACGCTTTCCGCCGATACCCGTTTCATCGAGGATTTGCACTGCAAGTCGGTCAACATCGTGCAGTTTGCTTCCGCGCTTGAAGATGAGTACGAGGTCGAGGTTCCTTTCATGGAGTTGAACAAGAAGAAGACCTTCGGCGAAGCCGCTGCTCTGGTCGACGAGAAGCTTTCTATGTAACGCGCTGCCATTCCGAGGCGTCTCGGAATGGAGCCGAGGGTGCGGCGACGCTGACAGGTGGGGTGCATGGTGATTTCCACGCCGCATCCCCGGCTCCATTCCATAGGAATTGTTTCTGAGCTGGTTTTAAAGGAGAGGATTCGATATGGCGACTTTGATTGAAAAGCTCATCGAGGACGCGAAGGGCGCGCCCAAGCGTGTGGCGATGCCCGAATGCGAGGCGGCCAACACGCTGCTCGCCGCTCGACAGGTGGCCGACGATGGCATTGGCACTCCCGTTCTGGTGAGCCCGCGCGTAGTCATCGAAGCGACCGCCGCCGAGGCCGGTGTTTCGCTCGACGGCATGGAGATTGTCGACAACACCGACGAGGCTGCCGCCGATGCGCTCGCCGAGCGCTATATGGCGACTGGCACGCCCCGCTTGATTTCCGCCAAGGGCGCCCGCCGCAAGATCAAGAACCCGATGTATTACGCCATGATGATGGAAGAGCTCGGCGACGTGGATTGCACGTTCTGTGGCCACACCAACACCACGGGCGATGTGCTCATGTGTGCGCAGACCATCATCGGCCTGCAGGAGGGCGTCGACGTTCCGAGCATTCTCGCGCTGGTCGAGACGCCGGGCTTCGAGGGCCCCGAGGGCAGCGTGATTTGCTTTACCGACTGCGGATTGAATCCTGAGCCTTCCGCCGAAGAGCTTGCTTCCATTGCGATTGCCGCCGCCGACGGCTCGGCTGCGATGATGGGCTGGCAGTCGCGCGTCGGCTTCCTGTCGTTCTCGACGACTGGATCGGGCGCGGGCGAGAGCGTCGACAAGGTGAACGCCGCCATCGAGCTCGTGCATGAGCGCCGCCCCGATATCCTGGTCGACGGCGAGTTCCAGCTCGACGCCGCCATCGACCCGAAGGTCGCCGCGAAGAAGGTCAAGCGTGAAAGCGACGTCGCGGGCAAGGCGAACGTGCTCGTGTTCCCCGATTTGAATTCGGCGAACATTGCCGTGAAGCTCGTCCAGCGCTTCGCGCACGGCGCGGCGTATGGCCACAACCTCTCCGGCTTCAAGTGCCCCGTGGCCGATTCTTCGCGCGGCGCGACTGTGACCGAAATCGTCGGCGACATCGCGATGCTTGTGCTTTCTGCTCGATAGGCGATGGCCATGCAGTCGACCTCCGACCAGATGAAGAGCGTCGTTCGCTACATGCGTTCGAGTCTCGCGCGCACCTTGCGCGGAAGCGAGGTGCGCGGTCGTGAGATTGCGGCGGATGCAGAGGCAGGGCGCCATGCACCGTGCTGGCTTCATGAGGCGAAATCGAACGGGCCGCGTCCGGTGGTGTTCGAGATTCACGGTGGCGGCTTTGCGCTCGGCGATGCGCGCAAGGAAGACGCGCTGTGCGAGTGGGTTCGCGATTCGTTCGATGTGCATGTAGTTGGGCTCGATTATCGGTTGGCGCCCGAGAACCCCGCGCCGGCCGCCCTTGCTGATGTGGTGGCTTCGATCCGGATGATTGCTTCCGGTTCGCAGTGCGACGTCGATGCGTCGCGTCTCGCGCTTCTTGGCTACAGCGCCGGCGCATCGCTTGCGCTCGCCGCCGCATTCGAGCTTGCGCGTGACCCCGGGGTTCGTCTTGCGGGGCTGGCGCTTCATTACCCGTTTCTCGATGCGGCCACCGCGCCTGATGGGGACGCGGTGCGCGACATCGACTTGCCGCTTGACCTTATGCAGGCGTTCAACGAGTGGTATATCGCCGACGGGGATGCTCGTGACCCGCGCATTTCGCCCGCATTCGCGACGGACGCACAAATTGCTTCGTTGCCATTTGTCGGGTTCTACCCGGTCGAAGGTGACGAGCTGTTCTCGCAGGCCGAGGCGATGGCGTCGCGCATCAATGCCATCGATCGGCCCGTGGGCTGGCATCCTGTATCCGGGATGTATCACGGATACGTCGAAGACGCGGCCAACGTTGCCGCGTACGAGGCCATTTCGCTGCCCGAGACCGTGGCCGCCCGTCCCTGTGACTACGTGGAGGCGGCGGCGCGCAGCGTGAAGGCGAGCCTCGAGGAAATATTGGGCCCCGCGCCCCACGATATTGAATTTGACGGAGGAAGGCGAGACGCGCATGACGAAATGGACCCTGGGCGTGATTTTGTGTGACTTGGTGCTGGCGGTGGTCATCAACACGTCGGCCATGCTTCTTTCCGCCGCGCCGATTTCGTTTCAGGCGTGGTATCCGGGCACGGCGAGTGCGTTTTTCACAAATGTGCTGCTCCAGCTCGTTTTGCCTGTGCCGGCGGCTGGTCAGGCGGCGACGCGTTTTCTCGCGCAATCGCGTATTCGCCCCGTGTTCTCGGTATTCGTTGAGAACCTCATTTTTGTGACATGCATCTCGTTCACGATGGCTGTGGTGCAAACTCCCGCTGGCGGCAGCATTGTCGCGACGTGGCTTTCGACGTATGTCTGGCTCGTACTTATTGGATATGCGACTTCTCTCGTTTTGTACGTGGTTCAAAACAGGAAATAAGAGTATTGGATAGAAAGGTTTTCTCTCATGGGCTATAAGATTCTCACGCTTTCCCCGGGTTCCACCTCCACCAAGGTGGCCCTGTTCGACGATACGAAAGAGATTTTCCGTCTGAACGTGACTCACCCGGCTGAAGAGCTGGCGAAGTTCGATCAGACCGCCGACCAGTTCGACTACCGCAAGCAGGTCATTCTCGACGCGCTCGCCGAGCAGGGCGTCGGTCTCGAAGAAATCGATGCCTACTCGGGCTACTGCGGCGCCATGGGCCCCACGGTGGGCGGCATCTTCGCCATTGACGACACGGTGTGCGACCACGTGATGAACGCCGGCGTGAACCACCCGGCGATTCTGGGCGCGCCTCTTCTGCATGCTCTCGCCCAGGTGTACGGCAAGCCCGCCTATGCCGTGAACCAGCCCGACACCGACGAGCTTGAAGACGTCGCCCGCATCACGGGCTACCCCGGCGTGTATCGCAAGAGCCATGTGCACTGCCTGAACCAAAAGGAATGCGCGATTCGCTGCGCCACCGAGCTGGGCAAAACCTACGAGGAAGGCACGTTTATCGTGGCGCACGTGGGTGGTGGCCTTTCGGTTGCCTGCCACGATCATGGCCGCATGGTCGACACCAACGACGTGCTCGAGGGCTCGGGCCCGTTCGCCCCGAACCGATCGGGCGACGTGCCCCTGAAGCCCGTGGTGAAGCTCGCGTTTTCGGGCGACCACACCAAAAAAGAGATTGACGGTGTTATTGGCAAGACGGGCGGCTTGGTTGGCCTCGTCGGCACCGACGACGCTCGCCAGATTGATGCGCGCATCGAACAGGGCGACGAGTGGGCGAAGATTTGCTACGAGGCCATGGCCTACCAGGTTGCGAAGGCGATCGGCGCGTTCGCAACGGTGCTTAAAGGCGAGGTTGACGGCATTGTGCTCACGGGCGGCGTTTCGCACGACCCGTTCTTCGTAAACTATGTTACCGAGCGCGTGGGTTGGATCGCCCCTATCAAGGTGTACGCGGGCGACTTTGAGATGGATGCCTTGGCCGCTGGCGCCGTGCGTGCGCTGAACGGCGAGGAGGGCGTCATGACCTATACGGGCGAGCCTTCTTGGAAGGGTTTCCAGATGGAGGGCGCTATCCCCGAGGCGTAAGGCCAACTGGACAATTGCTTGAATGTGGAGCGTATGCGCTTTACAGATAGGTCGTCATCCCCTTGATTTTGGCTCTGTCATGGGCGACCTGGGCGCCATGCATTCGCATGGCGCCTTTTTTGTGTTCCTCGACCCCGCGCGAGCCCAACCGCACTTGCCAGGCTTACAGGACAAAAAGCGTGTCTCATTCAGGGATGTTAACGCAGGCCGATTGCCCTTTTCGTTTGCTTGAATTTGTCGGCTGCATTTGGGTGTTCGAACGCTCGGGCTACAGCGTAAGAGGAAGGCCAAAGGCAGAATTCCCCATCTCTGGCCGGCATGAAGACGCGCGGCTCGCTGGAGTGAGGACGGGATTTTCCAGCGCGAGGGCGCACAGACGCAAGATCCGCCAGCTCGAATGCGCGTTCTTCGTCTGGCAAAACATGGGCCCGGGCTCTAGATTGCGAATGGCGGCGATTTTGACCACAACCTGCGTCGAGGTGGTCAAAAAGCGCGCCATTCGCAAATCTCATTCCTGCGAAGCCCCTCGAAGCTCTTCCGGGGATGGCTCGTTCCCGCAAAACCCCAGGTGAACAACGCCTCGAAAGAAAGAGCGGCGAGCTGAGAGAACCGCTCGAAGGTGGGGTGCGCATTGGGACGTGCCAAAACTGTGAATGGCGGCGGTTTTGACCACTTCTTCGTGAATCATGGCCAAAAAGCCCGCCATTTGCAAACGCCGCCTTCACGAAGCCCCTTCTTGCGACCTTTCTCGCGAAACGGCAGTCGAGGGCGGCCCCCGAAGTCGAAGTGGGTATTCTACAGGGCGGGAGCGGTTGTTTTTGAGGCTGCCGTCGCGTTTGCGCCTCCATCCTGCCGCGTCCTCACGGTCCGCGTTGAGGCGGCCTTTGCGCAAAAACGCACGAAGTGCGTACCCTATTTTGAAACACGATGCTACAAGCCGTTTATGGGCTATCGTGACCTGGGATTATGTTTGTGTGTGCGTGCTTTTTGAACGCATCATGAGCCAAGGGTACGCACTTCGTGCGTTTTCGTGCAAGGCACACCTGTTTCGGCTGCTGGATTGGCTGTCGGTGGCGCTGCGTCTTGCTTTGCCGGCGATGCTGAGGACTTTTGCGTCCGCCGAGGGCGAATGATGAAGTTGATTTGCGCACGCTTTCCCGACCCCGCGCAGGTTCACCCACGTTCGCCAAAACGCTAGTCTGACCTCGCGGCGGCTTCTGTCGCCCGCATCGTTCTTCGCGCTATGGTAATGTTTGCAAAAATACTGTTGCTCGGCTTTAGGGGGCGCCATGGTGCTGAATCCTGCCCAGGGTATTCGTTTTTTCCAATTGCTCGATTCCGTGGTCGACTTCGCCAATGCGCGTTTGGGTCTGAACCTTCACGTCGGCTGCGATCGCGCGCAGCGCGACCCGGAAAAGCAAAGCGAGGTCATGCGGGCATTATGCGGACACCCCGAGGTTCTGCAGGAATACGTCGCGCTGAACCCGTCGGGCTTTTCGGCGTCGCTTTTGAAGGAGGCGGCATCGTGGCGCGAGGCGCTCGATGGCCGATTCCCCTATTGCGTTCGCTCGAACGGCGATGTTGAGCTGCTTTTCGAGGACCACATCATAGAACTCACGGGGCTTTCGCTCGAGGTCGATTCCATGCTGAGAAGCGACATCGGTTTCGTCGACACGTGCCTTCTGCCGTTCGCGGGTCGCATCGTGTACGCTTCGGCCATGGCGGAATTCAACATGGCGATCGGTGCGGGTTTGGCGAAGCAATTCGACGCTTGGTTCGCCGACGCACACGAGAGTGGGAAAATTATTCGCACGGCCGATGAATATCTTACAGTGGTCCCGCTTCTGAAGGCGCAGCGCGACAAGCGCGAGGCGCAGCAGCTTATCGAAGACACGGAATACGACCTGAACCCGCCGACCGAATTCCCCGGCGTACATCGCAGCCCTTTGGCGGACATGCCGTTCGAAGAACGCGACGCACGCATAGAAAAAGAGGCGTGGCGCATACTGGAAAACTTCGAAGGCGGCGCGCTGACTATCGAGAAAATGCTGCGGAAGCATTGCGCGAAAGGGGAGCGCCGAACCGATTTGGCGAGCCTCGCCGCGACGGAGAAAAATGCTGATCTCGAGAACTTCCTGCGCGGCATCGGCGCGTCGCGTTCGAGCGGCTTGAACAAGAAGAAGCTTGTCGCGGGTATCGCCGAGCAACTTGCGAAGGCTCCCGAGGGAATATCCCATGTATTCACGTCGATGGAGCCCGTTGCATTTGCGCGAATGAAGCGGCTCTTCGACGCAGGCGGCGCGCTCGTAGCCCGCATCGCCGACATCGATTCGCTCAAAGAGTTTCCCCTGCCCGTGCCGCTTTTGTGCTACCTGTTCGACGAAGGCGACAATGTGGCATGCGTCATACCCGATGAGGTTTTCGCTGCGATGAAAACGCTCGACTGGGCCGAATTGGCGCGGTACTTCGACATGGTCACGCGAGCGCGTCAGGTAGCCGATTTGCTTGTTGCGACACGCGGCATGCTTACCTTCGACGAGGCGTTTGCGGAATACAACCGCATCTATCCTGATGGCTTTTCCAAAAATGCCCTCACGGGCGCGTTGTCTTTGTATATAAAACAGTTCGAGCCTGGTTTCGAGGTGCTGTACGACGACGAGCACGAGGAGTGGTATTACGTCGATGCGAGCCTGCTCGATGAGCTCGACGAATCGGGTGAGCCTGTGCTGGGCTTTGACGGTCTGAATATTGGCAAACTTGGGTTTTTGGAAGATTTGCTCGCGGCGAGGGCGGGAAAAGACCCCTGGAAGCTTCCCTTCGACATGGTCGAGGCGGGCGATTATCTTGATTGGGCTTCCGCTTTGCCAAGCGCGCGGGCGTTTGAGCAGTTCTTGAACGAGAACGTGCCCGATGGGGAAAATGACTACACCTTTGCCGACACTCTTATGGAAGAGATTCTCACGAACGCTTCGGCGGGCGTCGATGCCACCGCGCTCGTTCAATACCTTGCCGATAGGGGGTTGGGATTCGAGGACCTTCGCCATATGAACAAGATGCTGGGGCTCCTGTTTGCCTTGTTTAACGACCTGCCACGTTGGGACAATAACGGTTGGCCTCCAGCGGCGTTGCACGCTGCGGCGTCCAGCAGGCCGGTGTTCCGCAACCCCGATGGGTCGTATATGAAAGTCGGTCGCAACGATCCATGCCCTTGCGGCAGCGGCAAAAAGTACAAGAAGTGCTGCGGAAGGTAAGCGGCTTCTCGGTGGGTGGATTGCGTTTGCGCGTCGCGGGCGGGCCGAGTTCGCGGTAGCCGCTGCGTGTCGTCGTGGCCGCATGCGCTTCCGCTGTGCCGTGGAGCAGCTCAGGCCCATCGCCCATCTTTCGTCATGGGCGCACCCTGCCATTCCGTGTTGACGAACATTCGGTCCTCCAGTCCACCTTGCGCGGCGGATGTTTCGCGAGCGCGAGTTTTCCGACCGATTCGCATTGAATGCGTTGGTACGAAGCCGGCCAAAGCGCGCTTCCCGTCGTCGCGGAAAAGTGTTCAAATGATGGTATTTCACTAATACAGCAAAAATGCTACTTAAGCAAACGAATACCGCCGTTCAAGCCTTCCATACGTCAAAATACTTAGAGAATAGGCATCTCACACTCTGCAGACGAGGAAAAAACGGCCCCACATACGCAATTTGTTGTAATTTCCCCCCAAATGGGTGAGGGCTTTTTGAGCGGTTTTTCGGCGAACTGTGCTAAAGTTTTCCGAAGTATTTCGTGTGCAGATTTACCAAGATGCTTTGGGCATCCCCTCCAACTTGCACACGGAATACGGGGAAGTGAAGGAAAGAAGAAAGAAAGGGGGTATCCATGGCTGAAGAAGAGAAGGTTGAAACGACCGAAGCTGCGGATACCAAAGCCGCCAAAAAGGGCAAGAAGAAGTGGCCCGTTGTTGTCGGCGTTATCGCTGTCGTGATCGTGGCCGCTGGTGCGGGCTTCTGGGTTTGGCATGAGCAGCCGAGCTTCTGCGCCGCCATCTGCCACACCCCGATGGACGCGTACCTCGAGACCTACGATTCCGGCAACTACGATAAGTATGGTAACGAGCTCACTTCTGAGGATCAGAAGAACGCTATGATGGCTTACCTGCACAAGACCGAAGCCGGCACTACCTGCCTCGGCTGCCATCAGCCTGTCATCACCGAGCAGGTCACCGAGGGCATGAACTGGATCAGCGGCAACTATGAGGTTGCTGGCGAGAACAAGCAGGGCGACACCGTCCTCGAGACCCGCGACATCAGCGAGCTCGTTGCTGCTCGTGGCGCTGAAGACGACGAGTTCTGCCTGAACTCCGGTTGCCACACCAACGCTGACGGTTCCGTCATGACCCGCGACGACCTCGTGGCTCTGACCGCCGACCTGTCCAGCACCCGCAACCCGCATGTCTCCCAGCACGGCGAGTACTCTTGCACGCAGTGCCACAAGGGCCATGCGCAGTCTGTGAACTACTGCTCTAGCTGCCACAGCGACGCTCCTATCCCGGAGGGCTGGCTCACCGCGAGCGAGGCCAAGAAGGCTCAGACTCTCTAGTCTGACGTTTTCATCGGCCACAACGCCTTGGGTACTACAATTTGCGTAGTTTCCCGAAGCGCCATGGAACAAAAGGACCCGCCAGTTTTTGGCGGGTCCTTTTTTGTATTCTTCAGAGTAGGAACGCCCTGCTCTTTTTTTGATGCGGGGCTGCAATGCCCGATGGGGCTTTATTGAGTTACGGGCGCGCGCGTGCGCGTGCGCGCAAGGGGAGCGGCGAGGAAGCGCCGCATGGAAAAGGAGCGAAGCGAATGAACTCCAAAATGAAGCGCAGGCTCATTGTAGTCACGGGCGTCATCGTTGTGGTGCTCGCGATTGTTCTGGCCATTGTTGGCTCGAGCGGTGCGGCGAAAACCATCTCGGTGAAAGACGCCCTGGAATCTGACCTCGCCGGCGAGCGCGTGCAGGTTTCCGGCAACGTGGTCGACAACTCGTTTGCCACGGTCGACGGCGTGCTCTCGTTTGACATTTACGATCCCGACGGCGGTGATCCGGCCCAGAAGCTTCACGTGAGCTACGATGGCGCGGCCTCTTCGACGTTCGGTAACGGCGTGACCGCCATTTGCACGGGCAAAATCGTCGAGGGCGAAGGCGGCCTCGAACTCGTGTGCAGCGAGCTTGTCACGAAGTGCCCTTCGAAGTACGAAAGCGCCACCGATGCGCTGAGCGTGACGAACCTGCTCGACTACGGTGACTCCATCATTAACACCACCGTGAAGCTCAAGGGCACCGTGAAGGCCGGCACGCTCACCTCGGCCGCCGAAAGCGGCGAGCCGCGCTTCGTGGTCGTCGACGCCAACGACGCCTCGCGCGAAGTCGCGGTCGATTACGACGGCGCGCTTGCCGACGGCATCGCCGATGGCACCTCGGTCGTTGTCACCGGCTCGCTGGAAGCCTCTGGCGCATTCAAGGCTACCGACGTCGCGCAGGAGGGTTAAAGCGTGTCTACTTTTGGTTTGTTTGGCCTGGTCATCGCCTTCGCGGGCGTGACCATTGGCTCTGTGTGCCTGCTTGTTTCGCAGGCGCTTCGCGGCAGCCGCCGCGCCTCTTCCGCCGACACGTTCGCGTGGGCGGGCGCTGTGGCGCACATTCTTGCGTTCGTCGCGCTCACGTTCTGCTGCGGCCTGCTCGTTTTCTGCTTCATGACGGGCGACTTCTCCATCGAATACGTGCTGCTCGAGCATTCTGAAGCGGAAGGCGCGCTCGGCGTGCTCTATCGCTTCGCGGGCCTGTGGGCCGGCCGCGAGGGCTCGCTGCTGCTGTGGGCATGGCTCATTTCGGCCTTCAACGTGGCCGTCGCCGTGCGCGTGATGAAGCATGACGAGCCCATCGACTGCATGGCGCTGCTCGTGTCGGGCCTCGTGCTCGTTGCGTTTGTGGCTGTCATGCTCTTCTCGGAAAGCAACATGCCTTTCATCGCGACCGCCGCGCCCTACATCGATTCTTCGGGCCGCCTCACGAACACGGGTTCCATGCAGGGCATGAACCCGCTGCTTGAGCACTGGGCGCAGGCCATTCATCCGCCTACGCTGTTCATTGGCTACGCGGGCCTCACCATTCCGTTCGCGTACGCCATCGCGGCGCTCATCGTGAACGATCCTTCGAAGAAATGGGTCGAGCGCTCGAGCCGCTTCGCCATGATTTCGTGGCTGTTCCTGGGCATCGGCATTGGCCTTGGCTGCGTGTGGGCCTACGTCGTGCTCGGCTGGGGCGGCTACTGGGGCTGGGACGCCGTGGAAAACGCCAGTCTGCTTTCGTGGTGCGTGGCGCTCGCGCTCGTGCATAGCTTCACCGTGTACCGCAAGCGCGGCGCGTTTAAGCGCTGGTCGGTTATGTGCGCGTGCATTACGTTCGCGTTCGTCATTACCGGCACGTTCATCACGCGTTCGGGCATCGTGCAATCGGTGCACGCCTTCGAGGGCGACCCCGTTTCGCTCGTGCTTTTCGGCGGCCTTATCGCGGTTTCGATGCTCGCGGGCGTTATTGGCCTGTTCATTCGCTGGAAGAGCTTCTGCCCCGGCGAGAACGACGTTATGGAGTCGTTCGCCTCGCGCGACGCCGCGTATTACTTCAACAACGTGATCATGATCGTGTTCACGGTGATCCTGTGCTACCTCACGGTGGCAAGCGCGCTGCCTTCGTGGCTGCCGTTCGGCGGCCAGAGCCTGTCTGCCGGCACGTACAACGCTATCGCGCGCCCGCTCGGCGTGGTGTACTGCGCGATTATCGCTGTGTGCCCGCTGCTTTCTTGGGTGAAAACCGACCCCAAGACGTTCTGGAAGAAGGCTCGCGTCCCCGCACTGTGCGCGGTCGTGCTGTTCGTCGGCCTTATGTCGTATTTCGTGACCACGCTCTACCCGGCGTATGACGCCATCATTCAGGCGGGCGGCACCGAGGCCGAAGAGCTCGCGTCGGAAGGCCCTGTGTGGTACTACAACGGCATCGCCGTGGTGGGCTTCGCGGTGGCGAGCTTGCTGTTCTTCAACACGCTGTTCCTCATTGGTCGTACGGTCGGCGCGCGCGCGAAGGCCATGGGTAAAAACCCGGTGGCGGCGTTTTTCGCAAGCCTCGCAGTCGACGCCCCGCGTTTCGGCGGCTACATCACGCATCTCGCGATGTCCATCATTTTGGTGGGCCTCATTGGTTCGTCGATGTACGTGACCGAGAAGGTCGGCTATGTCGACTTCGACCAGGATGCCAACACGGGCGGCACGTTCGTAATTGAAAACTACGAGCTTCGTTACCTGAACAACGAGGTGAACCAGACCGCGAACGGCAAGCAGATCGATTACTGCACCCAGTTTGAGGTGTACGACACGAATTCTGGCAACTATATTGACACCGTGTCGCCTTCGGTGACGCTGCAATCGGCCACGCAGCAGACCAAACTCAACGCGAGCGTGATCAGCTTCCCCATGGAAGACTTGTTCGTGGTGTACCGCGGCGTGAACGATGCCGGCCAGCTGTCGATGGACGTGCGCGTGAACCCGCTCATCAGTTGGGTGTGGGTTGGCTTCGCGATGCTCGTTGTTGGCACCGGCCTTGGCGCGTTCGGCCGTCGCAAGCCTTCCACTAAGGCGAAGGCTGCGGCCCAGGTGGAAGCCGGTAAGGGCGATGCTCATGCGGAAGCGTCCACGGGCGAGGCGTGTGCGGAACAAGCTGCGAACAAGGCTGAAGGCGCTGCCGAGGCCGCGACCGAAACTGCGGCCGTGACCGATGCTGCAACGGTGACTAAGCCTGCGGCGACGGCGAAAGCGTAGGGCAGCAGCTATGGCAAACGCCATTGAAACGAAAAAGCTCACGAAGGTGTTCGGCGATCGCAAGGCGCTCGACAAGGTGTCAATCGAGGTGCCCGAAGGTGCGTTCCTCTCGATTTTCGGGCCGAACGGCGCCGGCAAAACCACGCTCGTGCGCACGCTCGCCACGCTTTCTCGCGCCACATCGGGCACGGCGTTCGTGGCGGGGTTCGATGCGAAGGAAGAGCCCGACAAGGTGCGCGAGCACATCGGGCTCATCTCGCACAACCCCATGCTGTACCTCGATCTTACGGCTATGGAAAACCTCATGTTCACCGCGCAGCTCTACGGCGTGGTGAACGCCGAGGAGCGCGTGCGCGAGCTTCTGCGCGCGGTTGAGCTCGACCATCGCCGCTTCGACGTGGTGCGCACCTTCTCGCGCGGCATGACGCAGCGCCTTTCCATCGCGCGCGCCCTGATGAACGACCCTGACGTGGTGTTTCTCGACGAGCCTTACGCCGGCCTTGATCCCCATGCGGTCGAGATTTTCGACGGGCTCATCGAGCAGCTGCGCGACGGGCGGACCTTCGTCATGGTGAGCCACGATTTGCAGAAGGGCTTCGACGTGTGCACGCACGCGCTTGTGCTCGCGCGCGGCCGCGTGGTGAGCTACGCGCCGAAGGAAGGCATCGATTTCGAGCAGTTCCGCCAGCTCTATCGCGAGACCGTGGGAATGGGGGTGGCGTAAGTGGCCGTGGAAATGAAAAAGCCCTCCACCTGGGCTCATTACAAGGCGCTCTTGCGCAAAGACCTCGCCCAGGAGCTGCACACCAAGGAAATGATCACGTCCATGGGCCTGTATGCCCTGCTCGTGCTCGTGGTGTACGGTGCGTCGCTTGCCCAGGCGGGAAGCGAGCTCGACATTCAGCAAATGGCGGGCGGCCTTCTGTGGGTCGTGGTTTTGTTCACGAGCCTGCTGGGATTGAACCGCTCGTTTTCGCACGAGAAGGAAAACGGCTGTTTGGAAAGCATCTTGCTCGTGCCCATGGATCGCTCGGTGATTTTCTTGGCGAAGGCGACGGCGAACCTCGTGTTTCTGCTGATCGTCGAGGTTATTTGCGTGCCGCTGTTCTTCTTCTTTTTCCTGGGAACGGTGGGCGCTGCCGAGACGTGGCCGCTTATGTTCGCGCCGCTTTTGGTGGGCACCATTGGCATTGCAGGCATTGGCACGCTGCTTTCGACCATCACCATCAATACGCGTGGCAAAGACGTGATGCTCGCGGTGTTGTTCATTCCGCTTATGTTCCCGCTTCTGTGGGCGTGCGTTTCAGCGACCACGGGCGTGTTGGTTGGCGGCGAGGAAGTGATGGAGACGTTCACCACGTCAATGGCTTTGGCGGGGGGCTACGACGTCATCATGATTTTGGTGTCGTGGGTGCTTTACGACTTCGTCGTGAGCGCTTAAATCGTTGGGGGTCGCGCGCGGCTCCGCGCGGGCTTTTCTGAAACCACAGCGGGCTACCGCTCGCCTCTGGCTCGCTATGCGCCCGCTTGACGGTGTTTCATTCTGGAATGAAAAGCAGGAATGAACACCGACGGTTTCCAAAAAGCCCGCGCGGAGCCGCACGCGACCGCGACGCAAGGTTTGCTCAGCTGCGCGAAGCGAACGGTAGCGAACCGTGGCCCCGGATGGGCCCCTGGCCTGGCTTTGCGCGGCGGTAGGATACGAATAGATGGTATACGTTGCTTAAGGCATACGAGGAAGGGTTGGTGACATGACCGACAAACCGTTTAAGGAGCCTAAGGTTGGTGGCAAACTTGACGCTGCCGTGCCTTGGATGATGGCGGTGGGCACGCTGCTCGCCGTTGCGGGCTTCGTGCTCACGTTCACGTTGGCGCCGCTCGTCAACGGCGCGGCTGTGAGCGAGCCGCAGGTTATCGCGGGAACTGTGGTGGCCAATAAGCTGCTCATCTCGCAGAAGATCTTCTATTGGCACGTGCCGGTGGCCATTTCGAGTTTCGCTGCGGTGATATTCTCTGCGTTCTACGGCGTTCGATTCCTTATGACCAAACGCGCTTGCTATGACGTGCGTTCGCGCATCTGCATGGAAGTCGCGCTCGTCTTCGTGCTGTGCGTTATGGCCAGCGGTGAGCTGTGGGAGCGCTTCGAGTGGGGCGTGTGGTGGACATGGGAGCCGCGTCTTACCACGTACTTCATTTTGATGCTCATGGTTTTCGCGTACTTCATTCTGCGCAACGCCGTTGAAGACCCTGAGCGCCGCGCGACCTATTCGGCTGTGCTTGGCATTCTGATTTGCGTGGACGTGCCCATCTGCTTCATGGTCACGCGCATCATTCCCTCGAGCGTGCACCCGGTTATTTTCCGCACCGATTCGGGCCTGTCGCCCGACATGTTGCTGCCGTTCTTGCTGTCGCTGTTCGGCATGATGCTCATCGCGTTCGGCCTGTACCGCCTACGCCTGCGCACCCAAATCATGCAAGACAAAGTCGCCCGCCTTTCTGACGCATTGGAGGACTAAATGAATCCCGTTCTTTCTGAAATCTATTCCACCGTGCTTGGCGGTGCGCCGTACGTAATCGCCGCCTATGCGCTTATTTTCGCGATTCTCATGGTGTATGTGATCATGACCACCATGAAGTTGAAGAACACCGAAAAGAAGCTTGACGCGCTTGAGGAGCATGTCGAAGAGTTGCTTGCTGCGAAGAAATAGCGCGCTGGCCTGGTTTTTTTGCGTATGTGAGATTGGAGCGGTGGGTGCCACGGACGCCTGCCGCTTTTTCTTTCTTGGAGACAAGGGTGCGCTTGGCGATGGGGTGTCCGGTGTTCATTCGCGGCGGTGCTTGTTCGCGCTGGCGTGCAGCCTTTTTGGGCTTTTCCCGCTTGGCGTTCAAGTGTCGTACAATACACCCACGCAATCGAACGGGCCGCCGCGCGCGGCGCGTCGTTTTCCCAGATAGGAGATGTACGTTGAAGGCTTTGATTCCCGCTGCGGGCATGGGCACGCGCTTCCTTCCCGCCACCAAGGCTCAGCCGAAAGAAATGCTGCTTGTGGTCGACCGCCCTGTTATTCAATATGTGGTCGAAGAGGGCTTGGCATCGGGCGCCGATGAGGTCGTTATCGTGAACAGCCGCGATAAGAAGTCCATTGAGAAGCACTTCTCGCCCGACCCGGAGCTCGTGGCAACGCTGCGCGCTCGCGGCAAAGATGCTTACGCCGACGAGGTCGAGCGCGTTGGCAATCTCAACGTTTCCTACGTTTACCAGGACGAGCCGCTGGGCTTGGGCCATGCAATTCACTGCGCGGCCGAGAAAACCGCCGATGAGCCGTTCTTTGTGCTTTTGGGCGATGTCATTGTGCCCGACAACAACATTTGCCCGCGCATGCTCGAGGTTTCTCGCGCGCACGGCGGCGCGAGCGTGATTGCCGTGCTTCCCGTTCCCGACGAGCAGGTGCATCGCTTTGGCATTATCGACGGCGCTCCCGTCGAAGGCGAAGACGGCGTGTGGAAGGTGAACAGCCTGGTCGAGAAACCGGCGCTTGAGGATGCTCCGTCGAACCTCTCGGTGTTCGGCCGCTACCTGCTTTCGGCTCGCGTTATGGAGCTTCTGGCCGACGCCAAGCCTACCGTGGGCGGCGAAATTCAGCTCACCGACGCACTTGATGCGGTGCTCGCCGAAGAGGAAATGTACGCTGTCGTCATTTCCGACGAAGACGGCTTCGACACCGGTACGGTCGAGACCTGGCTCGACACCAACAACAAGCTGTACGCCCGCAAGAACGGCTAGGCTGAAAAATACGCGAGAGAACGGGGGCACCATATGGCGCCCCCGTTTTTTAGTGCCTTATCTCGTGGAACAAAAGGCACCTACTGATGGTTGCTGTTTTATTGGCTCGTGGTATAGGGTCTGCCTGCATGCTATAATACGAACAAACGTTTGGCTATAAACGACGCGGGTTGGAGGCGAGATGGAAAACGAGATTGTGCTGTTCGAATCGGAAGACGATCAGGTAAAGCTCAATGTCGAATTCGACGGCGAAACGGTATGGCTGACGAAAGAGCAGATGGCGGCGCTTTTCGGGAGAG